>CAZAAJ010000006.1:0-30569 GCA_964483135.1 uncultured Anaerolinea sp.
CATTCAACAAATCAGGCGATGGATAATTTCTGGACCACTCTCATCATAGTCAGCCTTGTTTACATTGGCTTGGCCATTGGATTCATTCCCCGGCTTCAATCCAACCGGACAACCATAACTTTGTTTGGTGTAGGCGCACTTTTGATTTTAAGGCAGATCCAACTCAAGCAAATTGGATCTTTCCTTGACCTGGACACACTCATCTTATTATTTAGCATGATGGTGATCAATACGAATCTCCGCCTTTCCGGTTTCTTCAAACTGGCGGGCGCTATGCTACTGAGACTAACGAGAAAACCACGGGTCTTTTTAATAATCGAGATTTTCTTAGTGGGCATACTGAGTGCCCTTTTTCTGAATGATACTGTTTGCATTATGTTTACCCCATTCTTACTTGATTTGCTCCTGGCGATTGACCGCAATCCAATCCCATACTTAATCGCGCTGGCAACTGCATCAAATATCGGTTCGGTTGCCACGTTAACTGGAAATCCCCAAAAAATGATCATTGGAATTGCATCTGGAATAAGTTATATGGATTTTCTAGTTGCTCTTGCACCGATCGCTCTGGTCAGCCTTGGAGTGATATGGTTCATTTTGGTACTTGCTTATAAGAAGGAATTTGCCAGTAAGAATTATTTTAATATCCCCCCCACCCGCGAAGTTCGATACTTCCGACCACTCCTGGTGAAAACCTTGATCGTAACAGGTGGTTTGCTTATCTCATTTTTACTTGGAGTTCCCATCGCCCTAGCCGCATTAATCGCTGCTGTATCTTTGCTGTTTACGCGGCGGGTAAAACCAGCAAAGATCTTTTCATCGATCGACTGGGAAGTATTGGTTTTCTTTAGTGGATTGTTTATAGTAATTGGCTCACTTGAAATCAATGGGATCACAGCGAAATTAGGAGAGCTAGTAAAGCAGGCAGGCAATATTACCGCTGTGAATTTAAGCATAATCACTACAGTATTAAGTAACGTTGTATCAAATGTTCCCGCAGTGCTTTTATTAAAGCCATTGATTTCGCAATTGAGCAATCCATTTGCCGGATGGCTTACCCTGGCTGCGAGTTCAACCTTGGCTGGCAACCTTACCCTGCTTGGTTCTGTTGCAAATCTCATTGTTGCAGAATCAGCAAGTCGACGGCATATAAAACTTACTTTCTGGGAATACACCAGGGTTGGAACGATCATTACATTGATCACCCTGGCAATAAGCACTGGTTGGATTGTTTTATTCGTATGGAAATAATTGTTACTTGTAAAGCCCCAAGTCGAGCACAGCTTTATAAACGGCATCCCGCAAATAATATCGGAATCCCTGGTTATCTGTAATCCTTTGCCTTATTTGCTTGGATGAAATTTCCAGAATTGGTGCATCGACAACCAGGACTTTTTGACTTATTCCCGGCAGAACACTCTCAAGAGAAACAAGATCAACCTGGTCAGCATGCCGGCGCATCACGCCAATCCCATCGCAAGTTTCGATAAAATCCTGGGGGCGATTCCATGTAGGCAGGTCATGCAGTGAATCTCCGCCCATGAGATAAAAAAATTTCGCTCCGGGATATTCTTGTTTAAGAATATTGACTGTATCTATCGCAAAGTGAGGTCCCGGGCGGTCAATATCTACCCTTGATAATACGAATGCATCGTTTCCCTGGATGGCTTTTTGAACCAACTTTACCCGGTCTTCTATAGGACTAATATTAACATAGCGCTTATGAGGTGGGTTGTCTGTCACTATCCACAGCAGGAGATCCAGATTAAGTTGAGTGCGGCACTCCTCGGCAAGGATCAGGTGTCCAACATGAGGTGGATCAAAGGTTCCACCAAAAATGCCTATGCGCATATCGCCTCTTCCTGATTAATCCTGCCACTCAAGTTCATAGTCGCGGATAAAAACTGTCTCTCCATTTTGTATGCCTTCGCGCCTAAGCGCATCATCAACACCGAGAGCGACCATGAGACGATGAAAACGCCTGACGGATCCATCATGTTCCCAATAAGTCATTTCCGCAGCACGTTCGATCGCAGCGCCACTCACCCGCCAGCCGTCACCTTCTCTTTTCACTTTGAAATCCTTGGGATCCGATTCGAGTTTATAGACCGGGATACTTGGCGTAATTTCAGGCTCAGGGGTGGATCTTAGCAATTCAAGTGCCTTCCATAAGACCTTGGTGAGATTTTCGCGGGTCATTGTGGAAATCTCGATAACTTCAAATCCCTTTTTTGCCAGGGTTTTTTTGATCGACTTCCATTTTTCTTTTGCTTCAGGTTGATCGATTTTATTGAAAACAACGATCTGCGGTTTATTTTGTAACTGTTCATCAAACAATGCCAGTTCGTTATTGGTTTGTGTGAAATCAGCCAATGGATCTTCAGACATGCCGTCAAGAACATGGATGATTACACGCGTCCGCTGGATGTGCCTGAGGAAGGCAAATCCCAACCCTGCCCCTTCATGAGCGCCCTCGATCAAACCGGGAATATCCGCCAGGATGAGTGAGCTCTCCTCATCAAGCCGGGCTACTCCCAGGTTGGGCTCAAGGGTTGTGAATGGATAATCGGCAATTTTTGGGGTCGCATTGGTAACAGCGGCCAAAAAGCTGGATTTGCCAGCGTTCGGAACGCCAACGATCCCCACATCAGCCAAAAGTTTAAGCTCCATCCGTAAGTTCATTTCCTCAGGAGGTTCACCTTTTTCTGCTGTCCGAGGTGCCTGGTTGCGTGATGTGGCAAAATGCTGGTTTCCCAGCCCTCCCCTGCCCCCTTTACAAACCCTCAAGGTTTCTCCGCTCGCTTTTAGGTCTCCCAAAAGTTCCCCATTCTCATCGTTATAAATGATAGTACCTGGGGGTACAGGGATAATAAGATCCCTGGCAGATCTTCCTGTCATATTACTCGGTCCGCCGTTCTCTCCATCATCCGCAATAAATTTATGCTTAAAACGGAAACTTTGAAGTGTATTGAGTGTCGGAACGACCTGGAAAATTACATCCCCACCGTGTCCGCCATCTCCTCCGTCAGGACCGCCGCGTGGGACATATTTTTCGCGGTGGAAATGCATCATCCCAGCGCCGCCGCGCCCTGACCGTACATAAATTTTTGCTTCATCAATAAACATTTGGGGTGTCTTTCAAATTTGAGCCAGGAATCCTTTTTCGAGGAAACAGGATTCCTGGCTATAAGTCGTGATTATTTCTTGAATTTTGCTTTGAGAATATCAGTTAGGGTTGGTTGACCGATTTCCTGTAATTCATAACGAACTCGCTGCATGGGTTTATTAACCTTGAGAATACGGTTGAGATCGATAGGTGTGGCAGAAATCACCAGGTCAACATCCGCCTTGTTAATGGTAATTTCCAAATCCTTCACCATTGCATCTCCGTAACCCATTGCTGGTAGGATTGCGCCGGTATTGGGATATTTAACATATGTGTCATGGATCGTGCCGACAGCGAAAGGTCTTGGGTCAACGATCTCAGCTGCGCCAAACCGACGTGCCGCCACCCAGCCAGCTCCGTAAGCCATTTCACCGTGTGTGAGCGTGGGACCATCTTCAATAACCAGGACCCGTTTTCCGCGAATGGCATCAGGATCATCAACAAATAATGGGGAAGCCGCTTCAATGACCACTGCCCTGGGATTTAATTCATATAAAACATTACGGACCGCGATCACCTTATCCGGATCCGCTGTATCGACTTTATTAATCACAAAAACATCCGCCATGCGCACATTCGTTTCTCCGGGGTGATAGGCTTTTTCATGCCCGGCTCTGTGTGGGTCAGCCACAACAATATTCAGGTCAGATTTGTAGAATGGGAAGTCATTATTACCGCCATCCCAGAGAACGATATCCACTTCCTTTTCCGCCTGCCGCAAGATAGCTTCATAATCCACACCGGCATAAACGATGACACCATTATCTATGTGAGGCTCGTACTCTTCGCGTTCCTCTATCGTACATTCGTGCTTGTCCAGGTCGGCATAGGTTGCAAATCGTTGTACCTTTTGTTTTACAAGGTCGCCGTAAGGCATCGGGTGGCGGATGGCAGCAACCTTGTAACCCATATCGCGAAGAATCAAGGAAACTCGCCGCGTCGTCTGACTTTTACCAGAACCTGTGCGAACTGCGCAAACTGAAACAACTGGTTTGGTTGACTTAACCTGCGTTGAAGCCAATCCCATTAACCGGAAATCAGCGCCGGCAGCCAGAACTGTGGATGCCTTATGCATCACCACTTCATGAGGAACATCACTGTAGGCAAAAACGACCTGGTCAACCTTTAAATCTTTGATCAGGTGGACAAGTTCGCTTTCGGGGAAAATAGGAATTCCAGCCGGGTATAAAGATCCTGCGAGTTCAGCAGGGTATTTTCTCCCTTCAATATTAGGGATCTGGGTGGCAGTAAAGGCAACCACGACGTAATCCTTGTTATCCCGGTAAAAAACATTGAAATTGTGGAAATCTCTTCCTGCTGCGCCCATAATGAGGGTTCGAATTGGGGTCATACTGTTCATCTCCTTTGAATAATTTGGTTTACCAGCTTATTCACATCGCTTGTGGGGCTGTGATGCCCAGTAATGCCAAACTATTACCAATCGCCTGTCTTGCCGCTGCTACCAACCGTAAACGGAAATTCCGCGTGGCTTCGTCAGCCTGTAAAACAGGACATTGAGTGTAAAAATCATTAAATGCTCTCGCCAGCCCATATGCCAGAGAGGAAATTACCAACGGTTTCAAGTCCTTAGCCGCCTTTTGTACTTCCCCCGGTATCCGGCTGATCAAGTCGACAAGGGTAATTTCACTCGTGGATAAATCATACTCTGGAATCACCCTGGGTGGTACTATGAAATGAACCTTTTTGAGGATACTGGTGCCGCGAACATAAGCATATTGAATATATGGCGCTGCCTGACCGTTAAAGTCTAGTGCGGATTGCCAGTCAAAAGTGACCAGCTTGGTACTCTCACGGGAAAGCATTGGGTACTTTATCGAACCAATACCGATTGCCCTGGCTACTCCTATTTTCTGTTGATCGTCAAGGTCCGGATTCTTTTGGTTAACAACTTCCAGTGCTCTTGCAGTTGCCTCGCGGATAAGGTCTTCCAATAAGACCACATTCCCTTCACGTGAAGCAATCACAACGTTACCTGGCAAATTTACCAGCTCGTAAGGGATGTGTCCGCAGCGCGGAGCCCAATCATACCCAGCCAGTTCCAAAGTCTTGAATACCTGTTGAAAATGCAATGATTGTCTTACATCAACTACATACCAGGATTTCTCCAAATTAGGGTAATCCGTGAATTTCTGGCGTGCCAGAGCTAGATCCTCAGTAGCGTAAAGAGCGGTGCCATCCGATCGCAGTACAACGGCCACACGGTATTTTTCTTCCTTCAACCCGAGTTTTTCATCCAGTTTTACGATCACTGCCCCGCCACTAGGGCGTTCATCCTGGGCAATCCCTTTTTTGATGAGTTCATTCACCATTTCTTTGCCGGGATCCTCAAACATGGAATTGAAATAATATCGATCAAACCGGATATCGAGAGTCTCATACATTTCACGAAAACCTTCCAACGACCACTCGCGGGTTTCGCGCCAGGTATTCACAACTTCAGGGTCACGTTGATCCCACTTCGCATATGTCGTACGGACTTCCTGCTCCAGCTCGGGGTTCTCTTCCAATCTCTTACTGGCTTCTGCGTAAAGATCTCCCATCCAGCGTGTAATGTCACGAGAGGGTTTTTCCCCATTATGGAATTTCATATAATTCCATAACCATTTAATTACGTGGAGACCAATATCACCGGGATAATTGGCTCTTACTACTTCATAACCGGCAGCTTCTTGCAAGCGGCAGAGTACATCACCAAGGATTGCCCCGCGTAAATGCCCAACATGGAATGCTTTGTGCGTGTTCGGGTGAGAAAACTCGAACATGACAGATTTCCCGTTGGATCCGCTCCAACCATACTTATCCTTTTGGTCTAGAACAGAGTCAACAACTCGCGTTGAAAAAATCAATGGTGAAAAATAAAGGTTTAAATAACCGTTTACTGCTTGTACTTTGGAGAATCCGGTTGGTAAGGAGAGATAAGCAGCTATCCCTTCAGAAATCTCCCGGGCTTTTTGGCCAACATTCCCTTTTTCCGGTCCGAAAGATTTTGCCGCAAGCTGAAAAAAGGAGAGTGAAATTCCCCACTCTCCATTAAAAGGTATCCAGGACCATTTAAATTCCATTTCTGGTAAATGATGGAGTTCCAAATAGGTGGTGATTTGCAGCTCAATAGCTTTTTGTTCAATTTCAAAAATCATCGTCTTTCCTTTGCAGGTCACAAGGATTATAACACAGCGGATTTTTCAAATTAAATAGCAAAAGCGGAAGTAAATAACTCCCGCTTGATTGCATCTGCAGAATGCGGCTAGTTACTTTTGCTGAGTAAGCAATTTCATCAGGCGGCTCTTGCGCCGGGCGGCGTTGTTTTTATGTACGACACCCTTTTGAGCAGCTTTGTCGAGCGCTGAAATAGCCTCCAAAGTTGCTGCTTTCGCGGCTTCGGCATCCTTGCCTTGAATGGCAGTGCGAGCACGGGCTACGAAAGTGCGGGCTTCGCCACGATATACACGGTTGCGAATTCGCTTCTTCTCGTTCTGCTTGTTACGTTTGATTGCTGATTTGATATTAGCCAACTTGATACCTCCAATAAAACTTCTGACAGTGCGAGGGTTGAGGGTAAGCACTGATTCAGGTGGCGGATGAATTTTACACTAGAATAGGAAATTTGTCCATTCCAAAATCAATCTTATCAAAGAGAATTACTTATCCTGTAGCGCAGCCACGCCTGGTAATTCCAACCCTTCCAGCATTTCAAGTGAAGCTCCGCCACCAGTGGAGATGTGGGTGATCTGATCAGCCAACCCGGACTGCTGAATGGCAGCCACGGAGTCGCCACCACCGATGATGCTGACCGCGTTACTTTTGGCAACTGCTTTGGCGATCTCAAACGTCCCCTTGGCAAATTTCGGAAATTCGAAAACACCCATTGGTCCATTCCAAACCACTGTGCCAGCCTTGGAAATGATCATACTATATTCGGCAATGGTTTCCGGACCAATATCCAGGATTCTCCAGCCTGCTGGTACAGGTCCGAGTTTCATTTCCTCCTTTGCTGCTTCAGCGTCAAATTTATCCCCAAGGACAACATCAACTGGCAAGTGCAGTTTTTTGCCACCAGTCTTCAGAAGCTCCTTCGCGGTCTCAACTGCTTCGGGTTCCACCAGTGAATCCGCTTGGTCGAGCCCCTGAGCTTTAAAGAATGTATTAGCCATTCCACCACCAATAAGAATATCATCGGCTTTAACCAAGAGATTTTTGATAACCCCGATCTTGTCGCTGACCTTTGCCCCACCCAGTATGGCGACAAAAGGTTTCTTTGGATTTGCAATCGCTTGACCCAGGTATTGGATCTCTTTCTCCATCAGGAAACCAGCGACACCGGGAAGGAAGTGCGTAACTCCTTCAGTTGACGCATGGGCACGATGTGCAGTACCGAAGGCGTCATTAACATAAAGATCCGCTAATGAAGCCATCGCTTTGGCGAAATTTAAATCATTCGCCTCTTCTTCCGGATGGAACCGGGTATTTTCTAAGACAAGAACATCACCGGGTTTCAACTTTTTGGCTTCCGTTTCAGCCGGCTGACCAACACAATCCGTTGAAAATGCTACTTTCTTGCCCAATAGTTTTCCAAGGTATTCGGCTACGGGAGCTAATGAGAATTTGGCTTCCGGCCCACCTTTTGGGCGCCCAAGGTGGGAACAAAGGATAACTGCAGCGCCATGTTCTATGAGGTATTTTATTGTCGGCAGGGCTGCGGTTATCCTTGTATCATCTGTTATGACGCCATCTTTCATCGGCACATTAAAGTCGACACGTACGAGTACTTTTTTGCCTTTCACATCGATATCGCGAATCGTTTTTTTACTGAACATGGTTTCCTCCTCTAGGTTAATCAACATGATGCGTTGCCAAAATACCGGAAACGCATCATGATGTCTTTTTCAAAATTTGGGAAAAATATTTCCCTTTTAGTTAGAGTTTCTTACCCATCATAGCAGCCAGGTCGGCAGTTCGGCAGGAATAACCCCATTCATTGTCATACCAGGCAACGACCTTAACCAGGTTGCCATCCATCACCATATTGGAGGGAAGGTCTACAATGGAGGAGCGAGGATCGCCTTTGAAGTCCATGGAGACCAGCGGATCGCCATATTCTCCAGCGGTCACACCCAGGATACCTTTGAGCTCGCCCTTGGAAGCCTCGATGAACGCTGCATTTAACTCTTCCTTGGTTGTAGATTTCTCTACATTAGCCACAAAATCAACGATTGAGACTGTGGGAGTTGGAACTCGCAACGAAAAACCGTCGAATTTGCCTTTCAATTCAGGGATTACCAACGCCAGGGCTTTTGCAGCGCCTGTAGTGGTAGGGATGATATTCAATCCAGCTGCCCGGGATCGCCGCATTTCCTTCTTGTGTCCCTGGTCAAGGATGACCTGATCATTAGTATAAGAGTGCACAGTCGTCATAACACCATGAATAATCTTAAATTTGTCATGAACTACTTTCGCTGCAGGTGCAAGACAGTTGGTGGTACAGGATGCATTTGAAACAATGTGGTGTTTTGCAGGATCATAAATCTTATCGTTAACACCCAGAACGATTGTGAGGTCCTCATTCTTAGCCGGTGCCGTGATAATGACTTTTTTTGCACCACCTTTTTGGATATGCACATTCGCGCCTGCTTTACCCTTGGCTGGATCACCAATTGCATCTGTAAAAACCCCGGTTGATTCAATAACGATATCCACACCAAGGTCTTTCCAGGGGAGCATGGCAGGATCTTTTTCAGCAAACACTTTGATTTTCTTTCCATCTACGATCAATTCACCTTCGCCAGCTTCAACTTTTCCAGGAAAGATTCCATAGTTGGAATCATATTTAAAAAGGTGAGCATTAGTCTTGGTGTCAAACAGATCGTTTACCGCAACTACCTCAATTTCTGATCCGTGAAATTCCAAAATAGCTTTTAAAACTTGTCGACCTATTCGTCCAAACCCATTGATACCTACTTTGATTGTCATATGATTTCTCCTTCTTTATTTTGGATATTTTACCATGTCTAGACATGGTTTTATTTTATAGGGCTGAAATATCTTCCCTCGTTGACAAAGGTCCGGTTTTCTCAAAATACAGGTCCATCACAGCCCTGGCCAATTTTTTCGAATCATGCCGCCAGGGGTTATCAACATCGATCAAATCCGTTTCGTAATAATTCTTACTGTTTCCAGAACTTTCCAGTTTGACCCAATTTACATCCTGTGGCAAAATTCCTTCGAACCGTTTATTGCACACTACGAGATCAAAGAGAAAGCTCTGGCTGTGTTTTTCAATCGCGCTTACATGTTCTTCGCAGCTCAGATTATCTGATTCACCCGGTTCAGAAACCACATTGCATACATAAAATTTATACGCTTTGCTTGCTTTAATAGCATCAACCAGGTCAGGTACAAGTAAATTAGCAATAATACTTGTATATAAACTTCCCGGTCCTACAATAATTAGATCAGCGTTCAAAATTGCCTGGACGGTTGGCGGAAATGCAACAGGGTTGCCTGGTTCCAGCCATACACGGTTAATTTTTCCGCCAATTTTCGCAATCTGGCTCTCACCTTTAATCTCAACTTCAAGTTCTTTTTCTGGCAATTTCACATCAGCCACAAGTGTGACATCATGCAGCGTTGAAGGAAGAACTTTTCCCTGTACGGCCAGCACACGCGCGGTTTCAGCAACTGCTCCTTCAAAACTCCCCGTAATTTCTGTAAGGGCAGAAATAAGCAGGTTTCCAAGTGAATGACCGTTCAACCCGACACTGGCAGCAAAACGGTATTGGAAAAGCTGTGTGAGTAATTCTTCGTCATCGGACAACGCTGCAAGGCAATTACGAATATCTCCAGGAGGTAAAATTCCCAGGGTTTTCCGGATTTCGCCCGATGACCCCCCGTCATCTGCAACCGCGACAACTGCAGTAATGTTGCGGGAGTATTCCTTTAAACCTCTTAAAAGCGCTGCCAACCCTGTGCCACCGCCGATAACAACAATACGCGGTCCTTTATCGCGACGTCTGTACTCAGCAAGGGTATCGATCAAATTCTTTCCCGGGCGTACGAACGGGCGTAACAATGCCTTGTTCATACCCCAGGTTCCGAGACCAATTGCACCAATACCAATGATGAAAAATATCAGCGCCCGGAGTAAACGATTAGTTATCCATTGAAGTGAAACGATTTTGACAAATGGAAGCCACCAGGTATTAGGAACAGTTCGGTATACATTCAATAAGATAACAGCGAATCCAAGCCCCAACAACGTTGTTCCGATCAAGATCAATAACACCCAACGTTTGATACCAATACCCGGTAGAAGCCAGCGAAATTTGTTGACGACTGACAGGATAGAACGCTTAAACCGCTTCAATTGTTTTGGACGCATTAAAAAGTAATGATACCTTTGAACCATACCTGCGTCAATAATAAACTTCACATAATGAACTTCACGACACGAGTGCACAAAAGTCGTGTCTGGCTCTCATGGTATAATTTCTTTAACGATCATCGCACGTTACCAGAGTTGCTGAAGTTAGTCTTCGCATCCGTCCATTCCAAATTCAGGAGGTGTGTTGTGAAACCGCTAAACTTACCAGGGCCTAAGGCTAAACGCCTGATCGAACGTGACCAGGCAGTCATTTCTCCCTCATACCCAAGGGGATATCCTTTCGTAATGGATCATGGCAAGGGGGTTGAGGTTTGGGACGTGGATGGCAACCGATTCATTGATTTCGCTGCAGGAATTGCAGTGAACTCCACCGGGCACAGTCATCCAAAAGTTGTAAAAGCTATTCAAGAACAAGCTGAAAAATTCATACATATTTCCTCTGATTTCTATCACCCCAAGTGGATTGAATTAGCTGAATATTTAGATCTCATTGCCCCTTTCCAGGAAGATGCAATATCCTTTATGACAAATTCCGGCACTGAAAGTGTGGAAGCCGCCTTAAAGCTCGCCCGTTTTTACACCGGTCGTTCTCAATTCATCGGCTTTCTCGGCGGATTCCACGGACGCACCATGGGTGCCGTTACCCTTACAGCAAGCAAACCCCATTATCATCGCGGGTTCTTCCCGCTGATGAATGGGGTTACTCATATCCCCTTCCCTGACCCTTATCACCCGCTATTATCCATGCGTCCGGGAGAAGACGTTGGCAGTTCAACTCTACGATACCTCGAAGAAGAGATTTTCGGCCGTACCATCCCTGCGGATGAAGTTGCTGGTATCGTCATCGAACCCATCCAGGGGGAAGGTGGTTATATTATTCCTCCCGCAGGATTCTTCATCCAATTACGCGAAATCTGCAATCGCTATGGTATCTTGTTAATTGCCGATGAAGTACAAGCAGGTATCGGACGCACTGGCAAATGGTGGTCGATTCAGAATTTCGGCGTTGAACCCGACATTGTCACTTCTGCAAAAGGGATTGCCTCTGGCATGCCGCTGGGTGCCATGATTGCACGAAAGAGCGTGGTTACCTGGCCAAAAGGAACACACGGGAATACATTCGGTGGAAATCCACTCTCCTGTGCCGCTGCCCTCGTCACATTGGAACTTATCGAAGATGAATACCTGGATAATGCCGCAATTGTAGGAAAGCATATCCTTGAAAGACTAAAAAAGATCCAGGAAAAACACCCGTCCATAGGAGAGGTCAGAGGCATCGGCTTAATGATTGGCGTAGAATTTGTGACAGACCGGACCACTAAAACTCCCGCAACTGAGTTACGTAACCGGGTGGAACACCTTGCTTTCGAGCGTGGTCTGCTTACTCTTGGTTGCGGACGCAGCGTCATTCGGATTTCACCCGCGTTATGTATTACCGAAGCTGAAGCTGATGAAGGGCTTGACATCTTCGAAGATGCCATCGACGTTGCCGAGAAAGAAGTCTTCAACACCGCTGATTCGACCATCCTGGTCGAAAAAGGATAATCCTTAATGCTTCCTGATTTCCGAGTACGCCAGCGTGATTACCTGCTGGAAATTTCGCGCGCCATCACCCAGGAACTCGATCTGGATAAACTGCTCGAAAGGATTCTGTCAATCTCCCTGGAAATGCTCGCTGGTCAGGCAGGATTGATTGCGCTGCGTTCTCCTCAGGGAGGATGGAACATTCGAGTTTCCACCGGTTTACCACAACCTTTTCTAAAATACCTTGAACCTCAACTCGAACAAATACCGGAATATGAAGATCCTGAAGATTCCGAACTTTATATTATCAACCAACTTCTCAATACATTTACACAGGCAGTCAGTCTTGGCAGATTAAGCAGCGTTGGGCTTCCTTTGATCACTGGACAAAAAGTAATCGGGGTGATTTTTGTTTTCCGTGAATATTCGCAGTTTTCAGGCAATGATCGCAAACTTCTTTCAAGTTTTGCCAATCAAACCGCGATTGCGGTTCAAAATGCCCAACTTTATACACAGGTGGATAATGACCGCAGGAAGTTCTCCGCTTTACTGGATTCTGCTGGTGACGGCATCCTGATCTTAGACAAAGGGTTGAAAATTGAGAGGGTGAACCCTGCTTTTGGGTTTATTTATGGAAGGGTGGCTGAAACATTTGCTGGACTTGCCCATGAAGAAGTAATCAAATGGAAGAAAAGACCCCAGGGAGCAACACTGGAAGACTCGGTTGCCAGTGGATGGCCACTTGCGCAGCACTCAACCCTTTATGTTGAGGGGGATCTCGATCGCGGAAAAGATAACCCTTCTTTGCCTGTCGGCATTACCTACGCGCCATTGCTCTCAAAAGAGGGTCACCTTCTCAATATCATAACCACCGTGCGGGATATTACCCGGTTCCGCCAGGCTGATGAAATGAAATCAACCTTCGTTTCAGTGGTCAGTCATGAATTAAAAACCCCGGTAGCCCTCATAAAAGGTTACGTGGGAACCCTGCGCCGAGACGATGCTCGCTGGGATCGCAAGATAATCGACGAGAGTCTCCAGGTGATCGAAGAGGAAGCGGACAGGCTATCTATTTATATCGAAAACCTTTTGGACGCCACCAGGTTACAGGCTAATGGCTACAGTATTAATAAAACCGATGTCCAAATCGCGGAATTGATTCATCATGTTGTAGAACGCATGCAAACACAGACTCAAAAACATAACCTAATTGCAGATATCCCCGTCCCGCTCCCGGTTATTCTCGCAGATGAAACGAGGCTAAACCAGCTGCTATCCAATTTGGTGAATAATGCCATCAAATACTCTACAGAAGGAAAAATCACCATCAGCGCCAGGCTGCACGGAGAAAATATCATAATCTGTGTCAGTGATGAAGGCAGGGGAATTGATCCAAACGATGCTCCATTTGTATTTGATCGCTTTTATCGGGCATCCGAAGCAGTAAAGAAAACCAAAGGCGCAGGGTTGGGTCTGTACTTGTCAAAAGCCATCGTTGAAGCACACGGAGGGCAAATTTGGATTGACCCTGATTATCACCATGGCGCACGTATTTGTTTCTGCCTGCCAATTTCCACCGAACAATAAAAAAATGCCCGATTGCCAGGTGGTATAATCTGACAATAATTTTAATAGAAAAGAGTCTCTTCCCATGCCAAGAATTCAAACTAATTGCCCCCGATGCCGTCAGCCCATTGTTGCCGACGTTCAACAGCTATTCGATATGACCACTGATCCTACCGCCAAACAAAAGCTGCTCAGTCAAGGCACCAATACAGCTCGTTGCCAGGCTTGCGGTTACGAAGGAATGATGGCGACTCCTATTGTCTATCATGATCCTGAAAAAGAATTTCTGCTCACCTATTTTCCACCTGAATTGGGGTTACCTCTAAATGCACAGGAAAAGCAGATTGGACCATTGATCAACCAGGTTGTGAACGCCCTCCCGGCTGAAAAACGTAAGGGTTATTTGTTTAGTCCCCAGACAATGTTCACTTTCCAGACTATGATCGATAAGATCCTTGAGGGCGATGGTATTACAAAAGAAATGATTGAAGCTCAACAGAAACGCGTCGGAATATTACAGCGCTTACTAACGACTTCAAAATCTGAAGACCGGATTACCATTATTCATCAGGAAGTAGAATTGTTGGACGGTGAATTCTTCGCAATTCTGGGTACTGTAATAGAATCCGCGTTGGCGCAGGGAGATGAGAAAGCAGCTGGGTTGTTAAAAGAAATTCAAATGGAATTGTTGAAAGAGACAAAAGTCGGTCAGGAACTTCTTGCTCAAAGTACAGAAACTCAAGCTGCCTTAAAACTCCTCCAGGATGCCAGCAAGACAGGATTAACCCGCGAGAAACTACTTGAAATTTTGCTCGGGTTGAAGTCAGAAAGCAGTCTCGCCACAGTTGTCAGTCTTACCCGTAGCGGGCTAGATTATCAGTTTTTCCAAATCTTAAGCCAACAGATTGATAAAGCTGATCCTGAGAAAAAACAACCCCTGGTTAATCTTCGCGATACATTGTTGAAACTTACCCTGGAGATCGATAAAGAGTTAAAGCAAAGGATTGAAGAAAGTACAAAATTATTAAATTCGATCCTTTCTGAACCCTCGATCGAAGATGCCGTAAAAAAGAACCTTCCCAAGATCGATGAATTCTTCTCACAATCTTTACAAGTGGAATTTGAAGCAGCCCACCAAAACAATGATGTCGCCCGTATTGAAAATATTCAAAAGGTCATCTCGATCCTGGAAAAAGAAAGCGCCCCTCCTCCCGAGCTGGAATTCATCCAACAGCTCCTTGAAGTCAAAGATGAAGACAGTAGGATTAAGTTAATAAAGGATAACCCATCGAAAATAAATGACAACTTCCTACAGTCAATAAATAGCATTATCAACGAAGGGGAAACCCAAAACCAATCTCCCCAATTGCTGGAAGCTCTGAAATCGATCTATAAAAATGCCCTTCGGCTTGAGATGGAAAAGAATCTAAAAGGTTAGAATCCTGCCCGAAAGGGCAGTTTTTTAACCATCCAGCCGAAGTCCGTGTCCTCGAACTGTTACGAGAAATTCAACGGCCGGATCAACCTCTGCCAAACGAGCACGTAATCGCCGGATGAGTGCATCAAATGCCTGTTCTGAAATTCCATCTTTTTCCTCACCCTGCCAGACAACTCCGATCAATTCGTTGCGACTGATCACTTTCCCAGATTGCTTTGATAAGGCATGGAGTAATCTGAATTGCGGAGCTGAAAGGGGTGGAAGCAGTTCCTTTTTTCCCACCCATACTCTTCTTGATACAGGATCCAATTTGATCTTGCCCAGCAGACCATGTCGAAGAGAGACCACATCTTCCAAAGGCAAAGTCGCATCGGACACGTAAAAAGCAAATCTTTGAATTAAGGCAATCTGGAAGATGTCGCCATCCTCCAAGCCTGCTGCAACTTCCAGGGGTTTTCCATTATGAATAGTTCCATTTTTACTGGCGAGATCTTCCAACAGGATTTTCCCATTAGTAGTAGTCGAGATCCGGGCATGACTGCGTGAGACCTGGCGATCATTAATGGATATGTCACAATTGGGTTCACGGCCAATTACAAGATCACCCTTGATATCCCATTTCTTTCCCTCCAAGGGACCTTGTAATGCCACTATAACTGGATATTCACCAATATTTTGAAATTGACGGCTCAATTCTCCGGGGTTTTGCGTTTCACTTGATCTCGCCATAGGTCAATATCCTCTTCAGGTATAATATTACAAAACAACAAAATTTACCACGAATTTATTGAGACTCCATGCCCATCCCGTTAAAAACAGGTGAAACCCTTAGGGGACGTTACCGAATCCGCAAGATCATTGGTCAGGGCGGTATGGGGTGTATTTATTTATGTGATGATTTACGTCTGGAAGGTCGGCAGTGCGCGCTTAAAGAAGTCGAACACGATAAAACGCTCCCTGATAACTTGATTAAAGAAGCGCGTTCGCAATTTCAACGCGAGGCAACCATTCTTGCCCGACTTGATCATCCGAACCTCCCAAAAGTATCTGACTTTTTCTCAATCAACCAACGAGATTATCTGGTTATGGATTTTATTCCCGGAAAAGACCTACGGACGATGATGGTTGATGCCAGGGACAAAAACGAATTTCTCACTGAAAATGATGTCCTTGATTGGGCAAACCAGTTATCGGATGCATTAACATACTTGCATGGTCAGAATCCTTCCGTTCTACATCGTGATATCAAACCAAGCAATATAAAGATTACACCCAATGGAGTGATTAAGCTGGTTGATTTCGGTTTGGTAAAAGTTCTTGCCCCGGGAGAAGTAACTATCACGATTCTACAGGGTCAGGGCACTGCTTTGTATACTCCATTGGAGCAGTATGGGGGTGATATTGGTCACACCGATGCCAGGAGTGATATTTTTTCATTTGCCTCAACTCTTTACCATCTATTAACGAATAAAGCCCCAATCGATGCCAGGCAACGGTTTCTCGATCCTAACATGCTCATTCCAATTCGACAGATTAATACCTCAGTATCCTCAAGAACTGAGAAAGCCATCCAGTGGGGAATGAATTTACATCCGGATGATCGACCCCAAAGTGTGGGTGATTTTCGGGATGCTCTCATTGGCAGCAGACCTATTCATGTTCCTGCCGGAGTTCAAATGACATATAAGTCAAGGGCAACAAATGCTACTGCTGAATTGATCACTTTCCTGGTTCTGGCAGTAGTTAGCATATTCAGCTTAATCTTCACGCTTCTCAAATAAGGAAATTACCTTGTTTTTCGAAATTGGCGAATGGCAATTGCCGTAATTGCCCCAACGGTACAACCACAAAAAGCCAGAAGAATAAATGCAATTGTCCCAACTGATATCACCCATTTTTGAGTGATTGTCAATCCGAACAAAGGCCATAAATAGAATAAATATCCGGTAATGCCAGCAGCCACTGGTATAGCTGGATTCCAATTCGATTTACGTTTTTTCTTTCCGAATTGGTAGAGTGTCGCTGTAAAAAATACCACGATAATTGTCGACACGAGCCAATCAAGTAATCCGGGAAAACCCTGCAGATGCCGGTCTTCACTGGAAGGTTTATTCGTTGGGCTGACCGGGGTAGGTTCAAAAATCGTAGTTGATCCGGTTGGTACAAAGGTAGGATTGATCGAGGTTAATTTACCCCCCTCGTTATTGATTTCAATTTGCAGGATTTGAGAGATCGTTGCTGGTTCGGCAATTACACTCAATTTGACCGTTCCCTCGTCGGGAATACGATAGACAGTACGGGCAATTCCATCAGTAGTTTGAGATTCGATTTGCTCAACAGTTCCACTCGCAGTTTGGGTATCGATAATGAAATGCACAATGGTGCCATCTGGTACCTGGTTCCCATTTTGATCTTTGATGATACCGGTTTGCAGAGGTAGGTTACCCCCGGCGGTAATAATAATTGCCTCATTGCTCATATTGGAAGAATTTTCAGGCTCGCCCTGGTTTTCACTCGGTTGGATAGCCATCAGGGGTATCACCTGGGAGGGATCAGGAGTCGTTGCCGTGATAAGATCATACCCAACACTTGATACAGACACCGGCAGAATACCAGTTGGTGAAATTTCCTTGAATAAAGTCCTTGCAGCAATTTCGATAAATTGGGGAGTTTTGCTGTAAAGAGCATAATATGCTGTAAATTTTGAAATATCTGTCGCGTCTGGATAAAAAGGAGCATTAAAAGCAAAACCGATGATCTTCTTATTTTGTACAAGATCGGGTTTTTCTGAGAATAATCGTTGAAAAGTCACTGACTCTTCAGAATTTATCCGAAACTCGGAGAATGCAATGATGACCCAGTCCGCCTGATTAAGACTATTTCCAATATCCTGCGTATTGCTTTCTCCATTAAGGAATGCTTGAAGATCCTTGAATGCATAGGCGCTGAGATGGTTTACCTGTACCAGGTCCCCGGCACCGGACCCATACAGCTTGATAACGACATTCATCATATCAGCAGCCAGGAAGATTGATTGATCCGCACAAGTTGAACATTGTGCCTGGGCAACAATATCTGAGATAAATACTACCTGATCATCGCCTTTAGGGGGGTTGGGTATATCAGTGTTTAAGTCCTTGAGAGACGGACTGACCAGGGTAATAGACTGCCGGGCAATGTCAAAAGTGACTTGTTGAGAAGTTCCGATTGATTCAAGCCTGGTAGAAGGAGAAGTCACAATTCCAAGGGAAAAATAAGGGTAAAGCTTGAATTTTGATGTGAGGATTCGCAGAACTGCTTTATCAACCCGTTGTTGAAAAACAGGATCCTCCTTGTATTTCTGAACAAAATATTCATGTGTTTTTACCACAGTGGTATAACCTGAATCATCATTGGTCGATTGAAGATTCCCCAGATAGAGAAGGTCATTTCCAGCTAGCAGGGCTGACTTCGCCACCTGCCTCGCATCAAAATTTGTCCCGGTTGGAGCAAAGAATTTTTGCACAGCTGCACTACCTAGGTCATCACTGATGATCAGGCCACCTTGTTCACGCCACCCTGTGAAAGGTTCCAATGCCATGATCAAATCAAGCGCGGTTTCATCAAAAGAAACTGGTCTGGTAGTTGCTCGTATATTTCCCTGAAACCCCTGGTATCGAATATGCGATAACAAGAGGCCGTCTGTTTGTTGTGAGAGATTGTCTGTTAATTGAGTTGCCGCGGAAAATGGGGACAGTTCTATTTGTTTTAATTGTTCCAAAGATTTGCGGACTGTTGCTACTTCATCTTCAGGCAGTCGGTCTGAGCCACCTCTCCCGGGAAAATGCTTTGAAATGACAAGGATCTGATTATTACTCCCTTCATGAACTCCCTGTATATAAGCCTTCCCGAACTTGCCTACCCAATATGGGTCCCCTCCAAATGTACGAACACCCAGGTCTTCTCCAACATCGGTACGAACCAGGTCGAGTACATCAAGAGATGGTCCAAACAACATGTTAAACCCTAATGCATTGAGTTCATTACCTAGAACTTTCCCGACTATTTCCGCATTCGCAGGTTTCCATGTCGCACCAATAGCCATTGCACTTGGCAAAGGGGTTAGACCATTTAGGATTTGGTCATATGGAGCCAGGTCACCTTCCTGGGAAATTCCAATAAATAATGGGATGTAATTTCCTCCCGGTTGGACTGTGCCTGATTCGGTCTGAATCCCGGTGATCGTGGACTTCCAATTTTCTACCTGGAGAGCATTGATCGCGGTTTGTATGGTCGTTGGAAGATCTTCTGTGACAGAAAAATTTTCATTATCTGCACGAAAAACAATCCCGCCAACGTGTTGTTCCCGGATCAATTTGACAATTGCACTTTCACTGCCAGTGTCTGCCCCCAAGAAGGTGACAAGGAACAATTGCCCCACCCGTTCTTCCGGTGACATTTTGTCGAGCAAATCCTGGGCTTTTTGCGTTTCGGGAGAAATCTGAGATTTAAAGGACGCCTCAGCGTTTTTGAACGGGAGTATCTGTGTCCCTAAAAACACGATTATTAAAAGTGAAGTAATGATCCGTTTCAATTGCTTTTTCCAATTATCGCTCTGTGAATTTCAGGTTGTATATTCCCGCCGGTGATGACTACCATTGCCGGCAGATCTATTGGTTTTTGTTTAAGGATGGCAGCCAGCCCAACTGCTCCGGATCCCTCAATTACCTGGTGATGTTTTTGCCATGCATACCGGATAGCACTCTCAATGTCTGATTCGGTTACCAGGATAATCTCATCAGCATATTTATCTACAAGCGGTATCGTTACTGATTGATGATCAACTTCTCCAGATAGACCATCAGCCAGACTATCAGATTCAATGACACCTGACTGCGAACCTTTGTAAAATATTGAATACATATAGGCAGATGCCTCTGATTGGATGCCGATAAGTTTAGGCTTATTCCCGATTGTTTCCAGGCTTACACCTATTCCGGATAGTAGTCCACCTCCACCGATTGGAACAAGGATTGATTTTGTCTTATTAAATTGTTCAACCTCGGCAATAAGCTCCAACCCGATGGTTCCCTGACCAGCAATAATTTGAACATCATTATAAGGGGAAATAAAAGTTTTTCCTGTCAATTCTGCCTGACGGATCGCCAACTTCTCCGCTACAAAGTAATCTCCATCCACCAGGTGAACATCTGCCCCCATGTGTTTCATCGCTTCTACTTTCACCTGTACAGCATGATCTGAAGCATACACCTCGCAACTAATATTCAGTTTTCGTGAAATGAAGGCACACCCCTGACCATGATTCCCAGCTGAACAAGTAATGATCCCATTTTCCTTTTCCCAATCCTGAAGTGACAGGATTTTGTTTGCCGCCCCCCTGATCTTAAAAGATCCAGTCGTTTGCTGATTTTCCCATTTGAGGAAAACCCCCAGCGATTCATCAAAAGTCAAGGGGGTCTGTTTCGTGATTCCTGATATTCTACGTTGGGCTTCCAGGAGCCATTCTACTGGGATCACATTTTCTCCAATATTTTTCGGGTATTTAGTGGGTTATCTGTGAATAATCCATCCACACCATCATTTTTTAGGCGCTGAATATCATTTTCCGCATTGACTGTCCACACATGAACGCGCCGCCCAGCCTTATGCTCCAATTCAACATATCGGGAGTTTACATCGCTCAAGAAGGGATGGATGATAAGAGGGGAAAAATGCCTGCTAAAAACAGATCTTGAAATTATCCCCATTACACCGGGAAGACATAATAAAGCAACAGGTGTTTGCGGAAGGAGTAACTGGCTCTTGACTAAATTTTTTGACAGAAACGAGGAGAACAGGACCCTTTCTTCCATATTGTGTCTTTTTACAACTTCCACAACTTTTTCAACCAGTGCATCATTGCTGGATTTGTAATTGGTCAGTTCCACATTTACGAAAAGTTTTTGACCTACGCTTTCAAAGACCTCATCCAGTGTTGGAATTCCAACTCCAGTGAATTCTTTACCAAAAAAAGCCCCGGCGTCTAAACCCTTTAATTCAGATAGGGAAAGTTGGTTTACTTTACCAGTCCCTTCGGTGGTACGGTCAACCGTCTGATCGTGGATCACCATGACCATGCCATCTTTAGATAATTTGGCATCCAGTTCAATCGCATCTGCCTGGTGAGTAAAAGCAAGCTCAAAAGAGGGAAGCGTGTTTTCAGGTGCCAACGCACAAGCTCCCCTGTGGGCAAAAATCATCGGTTTCGAAAACTGCTCGAACATTTTTACAATTCTACAAAGTAAGATTCTGCTGCCCGGTCGAGAAGATCCTTGGTCATGTCAGGTTCAACCGACATGTATCGTGAGATATCGATTATTTGGTCACAGATATCCCGCGGGTGTGAGGCACGAAGTTTGCGTTCCGGTTTGATATACCATTCCTGCAATAGGTAAGCCAATCCTTCATCACTGAAATTTACGCCTTTGGTCACCGCAACACGTTTAAAGATTTCGCGGTATTCATCAAAACTGGGGTCTGTGATTTCGATCTTATGGCGCAACCGGCGTAAGAATGCTTCATCGACCAAATCTCGAGGCGGCAGGTTTGTGGAGAACATGACCAGCACGTCAAATGGCACTTCGATCTTTCTTCCAGTGTGCATAGATAAGTAATCGATCCGGTTTTCAAGTGGAACAATCCAGCGGTTCAATAAGTCGCGCGGACGAACCTGCTGTCTGCCAAAATCGTCAATCAAAAGAATCCCACCGTTGGCTTTCACCTGGAACGGAGCTTCATAGTATTTTAAAGTATCGTCAAATACGAGATCAAGTCCAGCCAGGGTTAACTCACCACCAACCATAATGAATGGTCGACGAATTCGAACCCACCTTCCATCCTTGCGCATCCCCCCGCGTCCGCTTTGGGTGGCACTGTCTTCTTCGGGAGCCAATTGATGATTTACCGAATCAAATAAAGTAATTACCTGCCCATCCACAAATATCGCGAACGGGATGTACATTGTTTGTGAAAGAATTAGGTTACCAATTGAACGGGCAACGCTAGTTTTGCCATTTCCCGGAGGCCCATAAATAAATATGGAGGTACCAGAATTGACAGCCGGACCTAACCTGTGAAAAGTGTTCTCGCCAAAGATTAGGTCCCCCAAAACCTGGCGCATGTGTTTGTTTGTCACCTGAATACGCCCACGGCTTTGTCTTCGCACGGAATCGTTATAAATTTCGAGGGGAACAGGTGCCGGGCCAGCATACTGACTTCGGTCGATAGCCTCACGAGCCTTCAATATCCCGGCTCCGGTGATTGCATACAAGTACGCGCCTTCTCCCAAGCCCATTTGAGACGAACGCACTTCGATTGTTTTTTCTCTTTTCAATGCTTCAAGAATCTGATCCACAGTACCTGCAAAGGGCAGTGCCATGGCTTCAGCAATTTTGTAACCTGTCATATACCCCTGGAAATAGAGAATTTTAAGCGCAAGGTCTTGCAGCCATAGGATTGCAAGCCCGGTATCCTCAACCTTGTTGATTGGCGGGGGTAGGAATTGCCCTGGAGCTGAAACAGGCTTTTGATTGAGACCCGAAACTGGTGATGGTTGACCGGTCATTATAATACCCTCCCGATGCAATAAATTGATATAAAATCAGTTTAATGATTATAGCATGCCAAAAACCCTGTTATTTCGTTTCAGATACCTTTCCAGATTTGTTAACTTTAATCTGGACAATCACCGCGCCAATTGTCACCAGGATCAAACCGATAATTCCGTTAGTTGATTGTTTTTCTCCCAGGAAGATCCAGGCAAGGATAGCAATTTGAACCAGCATCGTGTTATTAATTATCGAAGATTCTGTAGCTGTAAGAGTCTGTTGCGTATAATTCCACAGGGTAAAACAAAGAGCCGTATTGATCGATGCCAATAAAAAAATAATTCCGATATTCAGAATATTTAGCGGCGGTAATCCCTGCCAGAGTATTCCCACCCCAAGCATTAAGAAAGCTCCAATCCCCATGCTGACTGTTGTTGTAATTATCGGGTTGATCCGACCACCCTTATTAATATTGCGTCCAAGCACGGTACCAACTACATTGGCAGCGAGACTTAATCCGGCAAAAAACCAGCCAAGCAAATTCCCCTGGAACCCACCAAAAGGAGAAAAGTAAATAAGAATTCCTCCAAGGTTTAAGAGAACTCCAAACCATTGCAGCCAAGTTGGTTTCTCCTTGATCACAGCAAAGGCAAGAAAGGCTACAAATAGTGAACACAAGTTCAATACCAACCCAACCGTTACAGATGGCAGAAAAGATAACCCCAGGAACTGACCGCCCTGAGCGAAGGCATAGAGGACTACTCCCATCACAATAAGTTTTATCCAGGAATTTCTGGATAAAGTCTTCATTTCTACACGGATGGATCTCCGCAATAAAAAAGGAAGAAGGAATAATGTTGCCAGGGAATACCTCAATCCGGCGAAGGTCAATGCAGGGATATCCTTAAGCCCGATCTTGATCAGGATCCATGAGGTAGCCCAAATCGTTGTTACTATAAGGGCAATAATGATGGCTTTGATACGAGAAGGTGGAGTCTTCATTTCTTACACATTCGAAGGTTTCATATCCTTGATATGGATTTGTTGAGATTCTTTTCCGTTGTAACTATTGATTTCAATCGTAAACGCGAGATCGAATTTGATCCTCTTAAATAACCAATCGTTGTACCATTGTGCCTGGTTAAATGCGATTGCTTGGGAAACTTGTACGTGTGGAACTGTAAACCGTAAATGGTTTTTTTCCTTTCCAATTAACGAAACGTCGGCAATCTCCACGTTTTTAAGTGCAAGGATTGCGGACGGATTTCCCATACCGGTGGGTTGGAGTTTCTCCAATTCTGGATAAATCCGTGGTGTCATTTCTTCTCTAGTTAGTTCAATGTCAATTTTTAGGGTGGGCATAAGATCCAAGCCATCCAAATCCCGGTTGGCGATCAAATTCAATCGTTCAATAAGCTGATCTTTATAATCTTTGTGAATGGTAAATCCCGCTGCCATCGAATGACCCCCGTGGCGAATGAGAATATCTGCGCATTCATCTAATGCGCGGGTAATGTGGAATTCGGAGATACTGCGGCAGGAAGCCTTAATGAATTCTCCTTCGATGGATCCAACAATCGATGGACGGTAATAATGCTCAACCAGCTTTGACGCGACCAATCCAACAATCCCAGGATTGTATTCTTCGTCGAAGGCGACGATCAAATTTGTGAGCTCACTTCCCGCAAGGCTCTCTTCAGCTTTTTCCTGAGCAGCCCGAGTAGCATTTTGCCGGTTTGCGTTTTGGTTATCCAACTCCTGGGCAAGTAGCCCTGCTTCATCACTTTTTTCTGTCACAAGCAGGTCATAGGCTTTTAAAGCACTTTCCATTCTGCCGGCTGCATTCAATCGTGGTCCCAAACCAAACCCGATATCGGTGGCCGTGATTCGGGAGAGGTCTTTACCAGCTGCACCGCATAATGCGCGGATGCCAATTCGATGACCATATCGAATTAATTGCAGACCTTTTCTCACGAGCGCGCGATTCTCATCTACAAGCGGAACCAGGTCTGAAACAGTCCCCAGGGCTACAAGGTCCAGCCAGTCATCAGCCGTCCAATCTCCTACCCTTCGTGTCGTGAATAATGCCTGCGCAATCTTGAAAGCTAATCCAACACCAGCCAATTCCTTAAATGGGTATTGATCCCCCTCCTGTTTGGGGCAAATTATGGCAAATGCATTGGGTAAGAGATCCTGCGGGAAATGATGATCGCTGATGATCAAATCGATCCCTTTTTCACGGGCAAATTCAGCCTCACGGGGTGAGCGGATACCACAGTCAACCGTGAGGACCACTTTTACTCCCTGTTCCGCCAGGCGTTCTATGGATTGCACGTTTAATCCATACCCTTCCTCAAAACGGTTGGGAATATGCCTGTCAACACTAGCCGATAGTTTCTGCAAAACCTGAACCATTAATGCAGTGGCAGTAACACCATCAACATCATAATCACCATAAATTGCTATTTTTTCATTTTGATCGATAGCCTGCAAAAGTCGTTGAACTGTGATATCCATACCTGACAACAGAAATGGATTATATGAGGGATCTTTTGCAGAAAGGTAGGTTTCAGCCTGTTCTTTTGTGGTAATACCCCTGTTGAATAAAACCTGGCGTAGAAACCGTGGATAGGACTCAAGGTGTTTATTTATCTCCTCAGGGACAGGAGGATAGGTCCACCAATTTTTGGCTAATGTAGAATTCATGTGTTTAAATCACTTTCTAATCGTAAAAGTAAACTCTGGGTATCCTGGCGGCTAATCCGCATACAACATCATAATTGTTCGACCCCCACAATTGGCCGATTTCTTCTGGACGAATACTTTCAAGCCCCTGCCGACCGATAAAAACGATCTCATCTCCTACACTAGCACCAGGTGTATCATCCAATTGCCAGAGGGATTGATCCATACACATTCCCCCAACTTGATGAATACGCCTTCCATTCAATAACGCGATATTTCCCAATCTTCGCCTTAATCCATCCGCATAACCGCATGAAACAACGCCAATCCTTTCATTCTTCGTCGTGTGATACCGATAGTTGTACCCAACCCCTTCCCCACCTGGAATATTTTTTATCGAAGTGATTCTTCCTTTCCAGGTGAGAACTGGCTCAAAATCGCCGGGAAGCGGCGCACCGGTATCAGGGGGCAAACCATACAAAGCAATCCCCGGTCGAATAGCATCGAACCTGGCCGAGGGGTAATATAACGATGCTGCCGAGTTCGCTGCGTGAATGATTTTCGGTGTTATCCCGCCTAAACGAAATTCCTGCACAACGTTTGAAAAATATGCAATATGGTTATATGTGGATTTATCAGCTAGATCATCTGCATTGGGAAAATGGGTAAAAATTCCTTCCACATTAATGTGGCTTAAACTCTTGATCCCGCAAATGAAAGATTCAATTTCGTCGGGCAATAAACCCAGTCGGTGCATCCCGGAATCAATTTTTACGTGGATGTTCAGTCGTTGGTTGACAGCTTTAACTTTTTCATTAAATTCCCTCGCCAGTTCTAATGAGTTGACCATCACGTCAATTGAATTAGAAATTGCGCTTAGAATACTATCCGGCATGACATAACCCATCACAAGAATGGGAATGGCAATTCCTGCTGCTCGTAACCGTAATGCTTCCTCGATACGTGCAACGCATAACCGGATGACACCTGCTTCAATCGCTGCCTGCGAAACTTCATCTAATCCATGGCCGTAAGCATTCGCTTTAACCACTGCCATTACTGGTTTCTCTGTAATCTGTTGCAAACGGTTAATATTTCGTTGCAATGCGGCCAGGTTCACTTCTATCCAGGTTGTTTTTTCATCTTGGGGCATGCGACCTAGTATATACTACCCAAACATCACATGCAAGGACAAATATTCTGTTTGAATTTTGTAGGGTAAAATAACCAAGAGAGTAAAATGCCGGAAATTATCACCGTTTCAGTTATTGTTATCGCGATTGGGTTGTTAGTATTTACCAGGCTGCGACCTGACCTGATAGCCCTGATGGTACTACTTGCACTTGGGTTAACCCAGGTCGTCACAACATCCGAGGCTTTTTCAGGCTTTAGCAGCACCGCAGTAATGACCATTCTTGGGATTTCCATGGTCTCTGTTGCATTGCAGGAAACCGGTGCAGCTAATGCGATTGGAAGACTTATATTTAAAATTGGCGGAAAAAGCGAAACGTTAACAATTTTATTCGTTTCTTTGGCAAGCGCAATTCTTTCCTTGTTTATGAATAATATTGCTGCTGTTGGAATTCTTCTTCCGGCGGTCATGTCTCTCTCCCGACGAAGTCGAATTTCACCCTCTCGTTTATTGATCCCTCTGTCTTTTGGAACCATTCTGGGAGGTATGGCTACGCTATTAACAACCTCCAACATCATCGTAAGTGGTGCCTTAAAACAGGCCAACCTGACAAGTTTTGGTTTATTGGATTATTTTCCTGTTGGCGGACCGGTTGCCGCAGTGGGAATTCTTTACATGGTGACAATTGGTAGAAAATTATTACCCAAAAAATTATCCGGGGATAATTCTTCTTTCATGCGGCTTTCCGAGCGACTACAGGAACAATATTTCAATGGTCAACCTTTTCATCGGGTTCAGGTTTTACCTCAATCACCGATCGCTAACCTGTCAATCCGCGCAGGAGGACTTGAAGCTAGAAAAGGTATCCAAATCGTGTCAGTTGTACGAGGTAAAAAACTCTTCACTTCAATCAACCCTGAAATGATGATCTTTCCAAATGATACATTGGTATTAATTGGATCTGTAGAACCATCTAAACTCGTTGAATTCGGATTAACGAATGATACTCCTGTGAATCCCGCACAGATATCATCCAACGATTCTCAACCACTTGCGGAAGTTATGGTCACACCCCATTCAAGATTGATCGGTCAAAGTATTCGTGAAATAGAAATTCGCAATAGATATGGACTTAATGTACTGGCAATCTGGAGACTAGGTAAACCGGTAACTGAGAATTTTTGCGATCTTTCTCTTCAATTTGGGGATGCACTTTTAGTGCAGGGTTCAACGTTAAAGGTAAACTCACTGAGTTCCAACCAGGATTTGCAGCTTCTTGAGGCTGATCCAGATGCAGTACACCGACCATCAAAGATTGGTTTAGCCATTGTCATTACTCTCATTACTCTGACAATTGCATCTCTTGATTTATTCCCAGTTCCACTGGTAATCCTTACTGGTGCCGTTATTTTGATGTTAACCGGATGCATGAGTATCACAGATTCATTTCAGAAAATAGAGTGGAAACCAATTTTCCTCATCGCAGGCATGTGGCCTTTAACCATCGCCCTCCAAAAAACAGGTCTTGCTGAAAAAGCAATTCAGGCGGTGATTCCTTTCTTATCAAACTTGAACCCGATTTGGGTTGTTGCCGCTTTCCTGTTTATTACAATGTTGTTGACCCAGTTCATCAGCGGCCCGGTTGCCCCGATTATTGTCATTCCCCTGGCATTAAAAGCTGCCCAGTTGACGGGTATTGATCCTCACCCGCTGGCGATGGCAGTGGCACTCGGATGTTCCCTGGCATTCATTTTCCCTGTTAGCCATCCTGTTAACGTAATGGTAATGAACCCGGGTGGATATCAATTTAAAGATTTTCTACGTGTTGGGTTTCCATTAACGATCCTCGCATTTTTTACCATCCTTTTCACCATTTCGATGGTTTGGGGGCTATAATTTCGGTTTCCATGACCAAAACTCCATTTTCGTTTAACATTCTGGCCACAGATGGTCTCTCACGCGTGGGTATATTCAACACTCCCCATGGAGAGCTTGTCACGCCTGTTTTTGCTCCTGTTGGAACCCAGGCAACGGTAAAATCGCTGACTCCAAGGCAGATCGAAGAAACAGGCGCTTCACTGGTACTTTCAAATACCTATCACTTGTATCTTCGACCAGGTGCTGACCTGGTTGCTGAAATGGGAGGGCTGCATAATTTCATGCAATGGCCGAAACCGATGCTCACTGATTCTGGCGGTTTCCAGGTGTTCTCCCTTTCAGAAATGCGAAAAGTTGACGATGATGGCGTGACGTTTAAAAGTCACATTGATGGCTCGATGCATCGCTTTACCCCTGAAATATCCATAGCAATACAGGAGAAGCTGGGTGCCGATATTATCATGGCTTTCGATGAGTGTTCCAATCCCAACGATCCGGTTTACACCCGTCAGGCAATGGAACGGACTCACATTTGGCTTGATCGGTGTATCAAGTCAAAAACCAGGGAGGACCAGGCACTTTTTGGGATCATCCAGGGAGGGATTAACCCCGAATTGCGTGCTGAATCCGCTCACTATGTCGCCTCAAAAAATCTGCCAGGGATTGCCATCGGCGGTCTATCAGTTGGTGAATCCAAACAAGAGATGTATTCCACTCTTGATAGCCTCAATCCCCATCTCCCAAAGGATAAACCCCGCTACCTGATGGGAGTTGGAACACCGGAAGACCTGTTGAACGGCATCCTTCGCGGGATAGATATTTTCGACTGTGTCCTGCCGACGCGTTTGGCAAGGCACCAGGCCGCTTTCACCCATAGCGGCCGGATGAATCTAATGAATTCTGGTTATGCGCATGATCCGCAGCCGATTGATTATGGGTGTGACTGTTATACCTGCCGCTCTTTCACGCGATCCTATTTACGTCACTTGATCGTTGCCAAAGAAATGCTGGCATCAAGCCTTATTTCCATTCACAACATCCGGTTCCTGATCAGGCTTATGGAGGAATCACAGAAAGCAATCCAAAAAGGTGTTTTTGCCAATTTTTCAAGAGTTTTCCTTGAACAGTATTTATCAAAAAAGGAGGAAATTTGACCCTCATCCAGTCACTCATTCTTGGCATTATCCAGGGATTGACGGAATTTCTCCCGATTTCGTCATCAGCTCACCTGGTTCTCATCCCTCATCTTCTGGGCTGGCAAATCCCTGAGTCCCAGGTGTTTCCCTTTGATGTACTTGTTCAGTTGGGAACCCTGGCTGCGGTAATCATTTATTTCTGGAAAGATTTACTGGTCATCATCAAAGCGTTTCTTAGAGGGTTGATAAACCGTAAACCCTTTGCAAATGAGGATGCCCGTTTGGGCTGGTATTTGATTTTAGCCACGATTCCTGCTGTTCTCGCAGGCTTGATTATCAAGGATAAGGTTGAGGCTGCCTTCAATTCCGTCACCGCCACAGCCCTCTTCCTTTTCGTAACTGCCCTGCTGCTCATCCTTGCCGAAGTGCTTGGAAAGTCAAAGCGGGGGTTTAAGGAAATTAATTGGCTCGACGCGCTCATCATGGGATTGTTTCAAGTATTGTCATTATTCCCCGGGATTTCACGATCTGGATCTACCATAACCGGTGGAATGTTCCGAAAACTGGATCGTGCTTCTGCAGCCCGTTTTTCTTTTTTGATGTCAATCCCTGTAATGATCGGCGCTGGTCTGGTTAGTTTTAAAGATGCGATCCAGATGCACGGCTTTTCCGACTTTTTACCAGTCCTTATTGTCGGGATTCTCGCAGCACTTCTGGTTGGATACCTTTCCATCCATTGGTTATTGAATTTTTTAAACAGAAAGCCTCTTTACATTTTTGCGATTTATTGCATTATGCTTGGCAGCCTTGTTTTAGGTCTGGGATTGATAAATAAAAATACAAAAGCGAACAACACCTTGGCACCAGTTGAATCCACCATGTCTGTCTCCCCACTTCAGACCCTTTCCCCTTTCAGTGCAGCAACTGCAGACCCTGCTGAAAACCCATTAACGGTTGCCTATTCCTCATCTATCTCCTGGATGCTGCCAGTAATGGGTGTCTGCACCGATTCGATTCCCGGGTTATCCATAATCACTCACCCATATCCAGATTCTGAAG
>CAZAAJ010000006.1:30669-52368 GCA_964483135.1 uncultured Anaerolinea sp.
ACCGATTCGATTCCCGGGTTATCCATAATCACTCACCCATATCCAGATTCTGAAGTTGATACATTCACCGATAAAATTCTCATAAGCTGGGGTGTACCGGAAACCGCTCCACCCCTGGCATACGAATTGGGAAGTGAAGATCTCGCGATAATCGTAAATCCCTCCAACCAGCTAACCACTCTTACCTTCGAACTCATATCAAAAATCTACTCAGGTCAAATGGACACATGGGGCAAGCTTCATGACCAATGTCCCGAGTGTTTCTCCACTCCCCCCACTTCAGATTTTTCATTGCAAAAGATTAATCATTTTTCCTATGCCACCAAGCAGGAACCACAAATCCTTTTTCTGAAAAATTATCTGGGAAATCAGCCGGACATCTCAAGTCCAGGAATACTGGTTCCATCCAGCGCTGCCATGGTTTCTGGAGTCGAAAAAGATCCTGCCGCGATTGGTTTCACGGGATCACGTTCCACCGACGAAAAAGTGAAAAGGATCGCAATTTCAGATGTTCCTTCGAATTCGCAATTATCCTCCCCAATACTTGCTATTCTGAGCCACGAACCAACTTCCACAACACAGATCTGGTTATTCTGTATTCAAAAAGTAATTAACCCCTGATAAAAAAAGCGCACTGTGTGTGCGCTTTTGTAATAAATGACTGACTAAGCAGTCTCAAGATATCTTTCAACTTCCCAATCCATTACATGCAATCGGTAAGTTTCCCACTCCTCCATTTTTGCTCTCACGAAAGCGTTATAAACACTATCCCCGAGCGAGCCTTTGATCACCTTGTCCTTATCCAATTCTGATAGGGCTTCAAGCAAAGATCCTGGCAACTCGGCAACATGTTTTCGTTTTCTTTCTTCGCTGGTCAATTCATAAACATTAATATTATTTAATGGCTTCGGTGGGACCAAACCGCGGTCAATACCATCCAAAGCAGCAGTTAACATTACCGAATATGCCAGGTAGGGATTGCAGGAGGGATCCGGACATCGTAATTCGGCACGTACTGCTTTTTTCTGACCGGCGACAAAACGAGGAATACGGATAAGTGCGGAACGGTTGGTTTGAGCCCAACCTACATATACTGGCGCTTCATACCCGGGCACGAGACGTTTATATGAATTAACAGTCGGGGCTGTTACTGCCGAGAAACCGCGTGCGTGTTCCAATTGCCCTGCAATGAATCCGTGGGCTATCTTTGATAACTTGAATTCATCGTCGGCATCATAAAAAAGATTATTTCCTTTCGTATCGAACAATGATTGATGGCAATGCATACCGGAGCCATTCATGCCAAAAATTGGTTTAGGCATAAAGGAAGCCACCAGACCATTTTGAGCTGCAATGGCTTTGACTGTATATTTCAGTGTTAGAACATTATCTGCTGAACGTAAGGCATCACTGAACCGGAAATCGATTTCGTGCTGACCCAGCGCACATTCGTGATGACCTACTTCAACCTCAAGCCCCATTGAATCCAAAGCACGCATTAATTCAGTTCGAACGCGAACGGCCTCATCGTTGGGAGAGAAATCAAAGTAGCCTCCGATATCATGAGGAACCGGGTGGATCGAGTCTGCCCCATTTTTCCTAAAGAGGAAGAATTCCGGTTCAGGTCCTACCATGTAAGTCCAACCACGTTTTGCCAATTCTTCAAGTTTTCGTCTAAGTAAACCACGGGGATCACCCGCAAACGGGGTTCCATCTGGATGGAAAATATCGCAAAAAAGGCGTGCCCTGCGCATTTCCGCAGGGGTCCATGGCAATACAGCGTATGAGTCAACATCCGGTCGCAAGTGCATATCGCTTTCCTGGATACGGGCAAATCCCTCCACAGAGGATCCATCAAACCAGATTCCACCATCGAGAGCTTCTTCCAACCGGCTGACTGGCGTATCCAGGCTTTTTACCGAACCAGTTACATCGGTAAACTGAAAAGAGATAAACTTAACCCCGTCAGCTACTACGCATTCCAACAACTCCTTTTTATTCATGTAAACCTCCTTAATTAAAATAAAAAAGCATGTCAGGCATGCTTTAAAGTTATTAACTTCAATGAGCAGCCCCTTCCATAGGATCATTAAGGTGTCAAAACACCTTGCCTGTATCCAAACCTTGTTCGTATGTTGCCACACGGGTTTGCGTTTGGATTTATTTGGAAGGGAGAAAGAAGCCTGGGCAGGCTCCGGAGGCATCCGCTGATCGATCGATTTTCCCCTGTCAATTACCAGGGTTAACATCCCTCTCGCGAAGGAGAACCTCCACCTCGTCATCTCATTTCTGAGATGCAGCCGCTGAATCTCTCGCTATTCGATTGTTAATTAGAAATTATCATACAAATGAATGAAAAAAAAGTCAATAGGCAATTGTGCGAGGGTTGTGCGAGGGTTCTAATCCTAATTTTCTAATCCAATTTTCTAATCCCAATTTTCTAGTTGCATATTTGAACAAATGTACTATAATAATCATTAATGCGTATCAGATATAATTAATCAAATCTTACTCACGAGGAGATCTCCCCCATGGCGAAGAAACCCGTATCAGAAAAGAATAATTTTGAACCCTTTAACCGAAATGAGCCGGTAAGTGAAGCTAAAAGAGCGGTTTTAGACAAGGCATTGGGAGATATTGTCAAACGCTATGGAGAAGGTTCCATTATGCGGCTTGGCGAAGCGCATTCCCTCGAAGTGGAAGTAATCCCGACCGGCTCACTCTCTCTCGACCTAGCCCTTGGAGTAGGCGGTATCCCACGTGGACGCATTACTGAGATCTATGGTCCGGAATCTTCCGGCAAAACCACACTTTGTCTTCATATCGTGTCAGAAGCACAAAAATTAGGCGGTACAGTTGCTTTCATTGACATGGAGCATGCATTGGATCCTTCTTATGCCAATAAGGTCGGGGTCGACATCGAGAGTTTGCTCATTTCCCAGCCTGATACTGGTGAACAAGCGCTTGAGATCTGCGAAACACTCGTTCGCTCTGGCGCTGTGGATATCGTAGTCGTAGATTCAGTGGCTGCCCTGGTTCCGCGGGCTGAGATTGAAGGAGATATGGGAGATGCCAGCATGGGCATGCAAGCACGTCTCATGTCACAGGCATTACGCAAACTATCAGGAGCCATCAACCAAACCAAAACCGCGGTTGTGTTCACCAATCAGCTGCGGCAAAAAATTGGGGTCATGTTTGGCAACCCCGAAACTACACCGGGTGGATTGGCATTAAAATTCTACGCATCCGTTCGTCTTGATGTTCGCCGGATTCAATCCATTAAAGTTGGCGCAGAGATCGTTGGCAATCGCACGCGGGTACGCGTGGTCAAGAACAAAGTCGCGCCTCCATTCCGAACCGCCGAGTTTGATATCATGTACAACGAAGGTATTTCAAAGGTTGGGGATGTTATTGACCTGGCGACTGCAATGGAAGTGATACAAAAACGTGGTGCATTCTTCTCCTACAATGATATGCGTTTAGGTCAAGGTCGTGAGAATGCCAAAGAATTTCTCAAGCAGAATATTGAATTGTGCAATGAGATAGAACGAACCGTGCGCGAACGCGCGGTAGGTGGTGAACTACCCCTTGACCTGGGCAGTTCTGCTGGAACCGCTGGTGACGACGAGTAATTTCAAGTGAAATCTGATCGCAGGATCTGGGCTTTGCTTTCTTATCTGATCATCCTGTTTCTCGCAGGATGCGATGTTGTTGGTATTACTCGCCCAGTCCCGGCTGAGGAACAACCCCCGTTATTTATTGCTCCAACTTACCAGGCTACTACAGAAGCCATTGATAATAACGCTTTAAACCCGGCAGGGGATACAACACCCACTGCTTTATGTACAGATCAACTTCAATGGATGTACGACCTTTCCATTCCGGACGGAAGCCAGGTATCCCCTGGAGCCGTCCTTGAAAAACAATGGCAGGTAAAGAACACAGGAACCTGTAATTGGGATGACAACTACACACTTAGAGTGACCGCTGGAATTGATATGGGTGCCGCATCTCCGCAGATGCTGGTTCCTGCACGGGGAGGAAGTGAAGCGGTCATCCAGATCCAGTTCACTGCCCCTGTTGAACAGGGAAGATACCGAAGCGCCTGGCAGGCTTACAATCCCTCTGGTCAACCATTTGGAGATCCTATTTTTATCGAGATAGTCGTTACCTCACCATAATCGTGTGTTGAAACTTGTACCAATAAATTCGCTATTGACCATGACCTTGTAATAAGGATTGTATTTTGATAGACCAATCACCAGGAATACGTTTTCTCTGGCGCAAGAGTTTAGTTAACTTTAATTTTCTTTATTGATGCTTCATGACGCACTTTTTTTGAGAGTCATCCGAGTTGAGTGTTGAATTAGCGATCCACCAGGTAATCCCAAAAAACGAGCGTGATTTGCTCGATACCTTTTTCCATTTCCTCATATCCAACAGATAAATCATTATTGGGGTATGCAAAAAACGCTAAAACATACGCTTTTTCACCAAGTTCAAAAAGCGCAAGGTCTGCTACGATTATTTGACCTTCTACTAATGAACCTCTTTTATTATAAAAATTGTTATTTGGTTCCAAGCGGTCGCGAATGACTCCTGTTCGAACACTGTCAGCATCTGTAATCACTGCAAGAAGACTTAATAAATATGTTGTCGTTTCTGGTTCCAACAGGTCACCACAATAAAGCATCTCGAACATTCGGCTGATCTCAGAAGCGGTGGTTTGCCGGGGTGTAATAAACGTCCGGGGAAACCCCAAGTCATGGATTCTCTGATTTTGACTGCCGAAATCGGAAATATAGTCCTCGATTAATGCTGTAGCGTCTTCCTCGGATTTTATTATCATTGCCCTTAACAATTGGTCAAATGAGCGGTTTCCCACACCGTACCACGAGAGGTATCCATTAAGATCATTAACTTCTCTGTTGTCGATTATTTTTAAGAGAAGGATGGCATCGGCGAGTTTGATGACTGAAGCAGGATGTAAACTGGTATCAGTCAGTCGCTGGTAGAGAACAGATCCTCCTACCTCCTTAATTTGCACATGCCATTCTCCCCCAATATCATCGATAATCTTATTGATGTCGTTTCCAAGTTGCCGCGTAGTATCATCCATAATCGCTGGAGGTGATATTAAACGCCACAACCAGAACCCCCCGTAACCGGTACGTCCAAGTTCTCGATTAGACCAATTTGTCCAATCGTAAAATATTCCAATACCCGGTTGGTTTGGATCGTACAACAACACTTCCTGGAGAGCCACACCTTCGAGAGTATTGTAGTTGGTGACAGCGAATGCCCGTCCCAATTCGTCGACCCTTGAGACTGTGAGCATGTGTTCGAAACTACCACTGTCTCCGGCAAAAAGATACACAAAATCGCCCGGATGCAGCGGATTTAAAGAGTAATCTATTTCATTAATGGGCAGATTTTGTTCGATCTTCAGGAAACGGCTTGCCGGGAACGCGGATTCTATCGTATCTCCAGCAAAACCTGGACGAGGATTGAAATAGTAGAAATCAACCCGCGGGATTTCAGGGTCTACTATTCCAGCGTCCTGTAGGATCGCTATTGCCAATGGTCCGCACATTGTGTTTGGCGTTGCGTTCTTTCCAATGTAATTGAGCTGTTGTGCCACAAGTTTGGCATCCTCTTCAGTAGCGGCAACATATTTCAGTGCAGCACTATTGAGAATTTCCCGCTGTTCAAGTGAAAGAACGTAGGGATAAGGAAGACCAGAAGCTGGGGTGGGTGAAACGGCAATATTTGACTGTTTGGGAGGGGGTGTAATTTTCTCAAGTTTTTCAATCGTAGCCGTGGCGCTTGGATTTTGCTCATTCAAGGTTACAGTGGAAGAAGTGTATAAATTGGTTTTTACTGTCCGGCTGCTACCAGCGGATTGGACGCAACTGCTGAGCAAAGTAAGCATAATAAAAACGATAACAACCCGGGAAAACCAATTCATAACAACCCCTTTATTTTAATTAATATTATAAACTTATTGTTTATCACAATCGTCCACTCATTCGTCGACCTTTCCCTCTGTATAACTAAATCTAAGATAATATGCAATTGGACACACGACCGCTTGGCGTTATAATGGACATTTGGCTTGAAAAAATTAACAGTATTTTTGAAAACGGATAAAAATATTAATGACCAACAATAGAGTTCACCACCGATTAACAGTAATGTCAAAAACCTTGTTGATCGTCAGCGCCTGCCTCATGTTGCTGATGATTTCAGCATGCCAGCAAAATCAAATAGAGCCAGCTGGTCCAACCCTATCTGCCAATATTATTAGCAATACGCCTGCCCCGGATCTGCCAGAACCAACGACATCTTCCACTCCATTTCAAAATGTTGATCAGCCTGGGCAAGCGCCTGATACCAAAACAGTGGTCAGTAATTTTGAGACTGAAGTTCAACCTGAAGATAAACCCACCCCTATTATTTACCCGGAAGATTTCTGGAAAGAACTGCCAATTATTCCAGAATCGATATCTGAAACGGCTCGCGAAGTCTATAAAAAAGGCTTGGAGATGGGGAATGATCCTAGAAGTTTCATCAGGGTGGGAGACTGTAATAGCAGGAATCCCGATTTCCTTGCAGGTTTTGACGGGAGGTACAACCTCGGAGAATATACTTATCTTCAGCCGGTCATAGATTATTTCAAGGGTTCATTTGGTCGTTACAACCAAACGGCCAATCCGGGTATGACTACGTCCAGGGTACTGGTATCGCTTTGGAACAATGGGGATTGTCTTGTTAATGAGCCAATGCTTGAATGTCAATTCAGGCTTGATAATCCGAGCATTGAGTTTATTGCATTAGGTACGATCGATGCAAAATACAATTACAGAGATCCCTCGGCGTTCGAACGCAACTTGCGGATAATAATCGAAAACTCCATGCAACGCGGCATTGTACCAATTCTTGTCACCAAAGCTGACAATTTGGAAGGTGATAATTCCATTAACGCCACAATTGCAAGGCTCGCAATGGAGTATGAGTTGCCTCTATGGAATTTTTGGAAAGCAGCGCAATCCTTGACGAATCACGGTTTAAATCCGGATTTGGAGCATTTAAATTACCTTGCCAGTCCGCCATCAACAGATTTCTCCGTTTCCTACAGTATCTATTATGGAAAAGAAGTGCGCAACCTTAATGGGCTCCAAATGTTGAATTTCATGATGGAACAATTGCCTGTTCCTGAAATAACCCCAATTCCTACAGTTTCCCCTTAAGTCTGTAAATCAATTCGATGTTGTCCTTCACATGGTGGACTACAAGGATGAGGTGCGCAATCAAGACCCGTAAGTGATATTCAGCATGGTGGAGGTTAATGTGATTACAATTTATGTAGCCTATTCTCTTTTAAATGCACCAAATTTAGTATTGAAATAATAAGGAATACAACCCAATCAATCAAGCTCCCTCATTTCGCTATACTATAAATTATGATTATTCCTCTCTTCGATGAAACCAAAAAACACTTGCCAATTCTGGAAAGCGCTTTAAAGTGCGATATCCAATTTTCCCCTGCATTAAGGGTCTGAACTTGTATGGAACCTCCTTCAAGCCGGATCCTTAAGTTCCTTTCGTGGCTTCTCCTGTTAGGTTTGCTGACAGATCTGGGGGCATTTTTAATCTTAACCAATGCGGATTCTGTGTATGCCAATTCTTCACTGGGTACAAGTACATTGGTTTCTTACAACCAGGTCGTCGAAAACTCCCCAACTCCATTTCAACCGCTTCCAACAGAAACACCAACTCCGACCAATACTCCTACACCAACGCCAACCATGACCCCTACAGCCACGGCCACCAATACCCAGTTGCCCACCAACACTCTAAGACCTACCACCACCCGTATTCCAGTTACACCTACTTCATCAGATGGGTTGCCAGTCGAATATATTGTTTACGGGGTAACTGGTCATTCCCAGAGTCTTGCATTATCTTGCGAAGCCCGCGCAGCATCGGATTGGGCAGATTACTACGGAATATCGGTAAGTGAATCCGATATCCAATTGAGTTTTGCCTCAACTGATAATCCGGAGGCAGGATTTGTAGGTTCACCATATGGGGTAGAAGGTCAGCTTCCCCCAAATGCTTATGGTGTCCATGCCGAACCGGTTGCATCCATTCTTCGCGGTTACGGCGCATCAGCCACGGCAGTCAAAGGATTAACTTATTATCAATTACGCGAGCAAATCGCCTCCGGAAACCCTGTCATCGCCTGGGTTATCGGGAACGTGTGGAATGGTTCACCAGTCAGCTATACCAGCAGCGATGGAACCACCACTACGGTCGCTCGCTATGAGCACACGGTCATCGTGATAGGGTACGATGCATACGGGGTTACAGTGGTCGACGGATCCATGACATATTGGCGGTCAAAAAGTGATTTTCTAAACTCTTTTTCAGTTTTAGGAAACATGGCTGTGATCCACCCATAAAAAAACCAGCATCGAAGTGCTGGTTTTTATTTGATTGAAAACCCTCGTTCTAGGTTCCTTCCTGCCAGGAAGCCAGGTATTTAACTTGTTCTGTTGATAACTTGTCAATTTTCACCTTCATTGCAGCCAGTTTCAATTCGGCTATTTTCATATCGATTGCTTCCGGAACAGAATAGACTTTCTTTTCCAACTTGGAGGCGTTCTTTACAAGGTATTCAAGCGAGAGCGCCTGGTTTGCGAAAGACATATCCATTACCGAAGCCGGATGCCCTTCAGCGGAGGCCAGGTTGATAAGCCTACCTTCGCCCAGAATGTAAATCCGCCTGCCATCAGCCATCTCATATTCCTCAACGAATGGGCGTACCAGTCGTTTGGATTTGGATAGCTTTTCGAGCGCAGGGATATTGATCTCAACGTTGAAATGCCCGGAGTTCGCAATGATTGCGCCATCTTTCATCAACTCAAAGTGCTTTTCATCAATTACGTTAATATCACCGGTTAATGTGACAAAAATATCTCCAACTTTCGCGGCCTCTTTCATCGAGAGAACCTTAAAACCATCCATTACCGCTTCAAGCGCTTTGAGAGGATCTACCTCGGTCACGATAACATTAGAACCCATGCCGCGTGCGCGGGAAGCCAACCCTCGTCCGCACCAGCCATAACCAGCCACAACAAAAGATTTTCCAGCCAACAGGATGTTGGTCGCGCGAACAATGCCATCGATGGTGGATTGGCCTGTACCATACCGGTTATCAAAGAGATGTTTTGTCAAGGCATCATTGATGGCAATAATCGGATAATTCAATGCTTTATCGGCCGCCATCGCGTGTAAACGAATGACTCCCGTGGTGGTTTCCTCGGTGCCGGCAATAACGTTCGCCAGGAGCTCCCGGCGATCTTTGTGCAGGACGTTAACCAGGTCTGCGCCATCATCCATGGTGAAATGTGGTTTGTGATCAAGAGCTGCGTTGATATGCTTGTAATACGTAGTGTTGTTTTCACCCTTAATTGCAAAAACAGGGATCTCATCATGTGATACCAGTGAAGCAGCCACTTCATCCTGGGTTGAAAGCGGATTTGATGCGGTCAGCACAACATCTGCTCCTCCCGCCTGAAGTGTCTTCATTAAGTTACCTGTTTCTGTGGTGACATGCAAGCACGCAGAAATACGCAATCCCTTGAGCGGCTGCTCCTTGGTAAATCGTTCCTTAATCAACCGCAGAACCGGCATTTCCCGTTCTGCCCAGGCCATCTTCAAACGGCCGCCTTCTGCCAATTTCATATCTTTTACATCAAAATTTGCCATTGCATCAATCCTCCAAAACTATATTAATTTATCCAATTCGCCATGATCGTCAAAATTCTGACGATATCGTTTTACGAATTCTTCCGATTTGAAATAGTGATTCTGAGTTCCTTTTTGTTCAAGGCAATACGTGGCAGCCAGTGAACCCATTTGTCCGCAAGTCTGCAGCCCCATCCCGAGGCGGTAACCCCTCAGGAATCCGCCCCTGAACGCATCGCCGACCCCTGTCGGGTCAGCAATGTTTGTCGGTGGAATTTTCGGAATGGAATACTTCTTTCCTTCGGAATACACCGAAGCGCCGTTTTCTCCAAGGGTTACTACCAGCAAGCTGACCTTATTTTCAATGTCTTGTGCCGAATAGCCCGTATGCTTTTGCAGCAAGTTAAACTCATACTCATTGCAAAACAATGAATGCGCATGGTCCACACCATACTTCAGATCCGGATGAGGATTCCTTGCTACTTGTTGAGATGGGTCAAAAAGATAGGGGATTTTTAATTCAACGCATTCTTCGCAATATCGCCGCATCGCTGTTGGATCATTGGGAGCAATTACAACATAGTCAGCGTCCCCCGGTTCGATTGTTTTTAGAGAGTAATTTACAGCATCTGCCATGGCTCCTGTATAGAAGCTGGCAATTTGATTGTTCTCAAGATCAGTATTTACAAAAAAAGATGCTGTGAATTTGCCTTTTATTATCTTGAGGTATTTCACACTTAGGGAATGGGTCTCCATCCAGCATTGATAATCGTGGAAATCCTCGCCAGCGGTTGCAAAAACGTACGGGTTTTCGCCTAAAAGAGACAGTGTATAGGCAATATTTGGAGCAATTCCACCGCGCTGACGGGTCATACTGTCGACCAGGAAAGATAAACTTATCTTGTCCAATTGATCAGGGATAATATTGTCCCGAAATCTTCCTGGAAAAGTCATTAAATAATCAAAAGCCACTGAACCTGTAATAAAAATTGCCATGCGAATCCTTCTAGCGTCGAATTATAAACGGTTATTGAAAATGGTTTTTAAATGGTGGACGAATGACACCATCTTCTGTCACCCACGCAGAAATGAGTTCATTCGGGGTCAAATCAAAGGCTGGGTTGCGGGCATGGGCAGTAGCTGGTGAAGTTTTTTCTCCCAGGAAAGAGATTCCCAATACTTCAATCGAATCCCTTTCTTCGATGACAATTTCTTTTCCTGTTGGGATCGAAAGATCCACACTGCTTCGGGGAAAAACACTGTAAACTGGCACATGGTTTGCTTTTGCAACCAGGCTGAGCATATAGGTTCCAACCTTATTGACAATATCTCCATTCGCAGCCACCCGATCTGCCCCAAAGAATACAGCGTTGACTTCTCCCCTCTGCAGAAAGTATCCAGCTGCGTTATCGGTAATGATCTCGTACGGGATACCATACTGCTCACATTCCCATGCGGTTAGCCTTGCTCCCTGCAACCGGGGTCTGGTTTCATCGATAAATACTTTTACTTTTTTCCCAGATTCATGGGCGTATCGGATCGCCCCAAGGGCGGTTCCCCAATCTACGCCCGCTAAAGCTCCAGTGTTGCAGTGATGGATTAACACATCACCGTCATTGATTAATGCGGCGCCAATTTTTGCAAGCTTAAAATTGGTGTTCACATCTTCTTCAGCCATTTTGAGAGACTCATCAAGGATGAGCGACGCGTTAATTTCGGCATTTTCGCTTGCCAGTTCAGCAACACTCATCACCCGGTTGACTCCCCAGGCGAGATTGATAGCGGTCGGTCTGGAGGCTTTTATAGCCATTGCAGCCTGTTCAAGGCTGGAATACCAATTGCTGACTGGATTTTTACTCAATTCCCATGCTGCCAGCGCTACCCCAAAAGCGCCAGCCACACCCAAAGCTGGTGCGCCACGGATTACCATCGATCGAATTGCATTGATCATCTCATCAACAGTATTTACCTGAAGAACGGATAATTCTCCAGGCAATCGCCGTTGATCGATCATTAAAACGGCTTGATTTTTTCGATCCCATTCTATTGTACGCATGTCTCCACCAAAAAAACGCCCTCAAGGGAGAGCGTTCCTTGCGATTTAGTTTAACATGCTTCCGCTGGAATGGCAATATTCTATGCTATGATTTTGCTATGATTTCACAAATCATGCATGATTATGATGGCTTTTTATAGAGGTTGTATGAAACGGTTGTTGTTCATTCTGATATGTATTAGCTTCGTAATTTCCTCTTGCGCGCCAGGTTCATCCACCGATTCTTGGTTAAGCAACCTGAGTAATCCCGAGGTATCTCCTACTCCAACTGCCACTGCCACGCCTCTCCCAAAAGCGCGTATCTCTCTAGGTGAAGATGATATTCTCTCTGGTGATTATGACGCTGCATTGAATGAATACTGGACCGCAAGAGAACAATCCACTGACCCTGAGATCATTGCTGCCTCCCAATTAGGAGTTGGACGTGTCTTATTGTTACAGTCTAATTACAGCGGCGCTGTAACCCAACTTAATTGGCTGCTGGCAAATGTACCGCAAGGAGAAACACGAAATTCAGGATATTTTTACCTCGCTCAGGCATATCTAGGAATGGAGCAATACTTACTGGCGGCAGACGCCTTCGGAAACTATCTGCAGGTGCAGCCTGGTCCGCTTGACAGTGAAATCCTTGAAATGCAAGGTGATGCATATTCCAAAGCAGAGGATTATCCAAAAGCCCTTGCCGGTTACCAGGCAGCCAGGCAAAAAAGAAATACCGGGGATACTGACGGTCTTGATATTAAGATTGCCCAGGCCATATCAGCCACAGAAGATTACGGAAGTGCGATAAATGATCTGTTAGCTTTATATGAATCGACATCCAATAATTCAACCAAAGCCACAGTCAATCTTCTGCTTGGACAAATATATCTTCGCCTGAATGAACCTGAGCAAGCCTATGCCCGTTTCCAGGATTCTGTCACTAATTTTCCTGTTTATTACGATACCTATTCCGGGTTAGTTGCCCTGGTTGAAGCTGGCCAGCCTGTCAACGAATTAATGCGGGGAATCATTGATTATTACGCTGGTAAATATGGTCTAGCCATCGAAGCATTTGACCGATACCTTTACTCGAATCCTGACCATGACGCCACCATCCATTACTATAAAGCTTTAAGTCTCTGGAATTTAGGGGATTATGAAAGGGAAGTTTCCGAATGGAATGTGTTAATTCGAGATCATCCTAAAGATGAGAAATATGCTGTGGCGTTTCTCGAAAAAGCTACGACACTTTACAACAACTTACAGCGTTATGAAGAAGCATCTCAATCGCTGTTGGATTTCGTTGCCCTCGTTCCAGATTCTTCAAATGCACCAGATTACCTCTATCGGGCAGCCCGTATCTACGAGTTGGGAGGTTATCTCACCAAGGCAGCAGCCACCTGGGAACGAATTATCAATGAGTACCCTGGTTCCGACCAGGCATACCAGGGACTTTTCCAGGCAGGTATCATCTACTTCCGCCAGGCGGCGTATCAACAAGCCCAGGTCACTTTCCAGCGGTTGGTATTACTGGCATTAAATCCGGAAGAAACCGCATCATCAATATTATGGATCGGAAAATGCCTTGAAAAACAAGGGAAAGCCGCCGAAGCGCAGGACTACTACAAGCAAGCCTCCGATGCAGATCCAACCGGATATTATGGAATCCGCGCAGCTGAATTATTCAACGGGCTATCTCCATTTCCACGAACGCCCAATGTCGACCTTTCGGTGGACCTTGAAACCGATAGGAAAATTGCCGATCAATGGATGATTACTACTTTCAAACTGGAACCATCAACTGACCTGTCCGATTTGAGCGATATGCAAGTTAATCAAAAATTCTTACGTGGTCAGGAATTTACAAAACTGGGTTTACGAGATGAAGCCCGATCGGAATTCGATGCCCTACGTGAAGAGTTAATTTCTGATCCGATTGGCACTTATCGATTGCTTGGTTATCTTGTAGATCACAAGTTTTACTATACAGCAGTTTATACAAGCCGCCAGGTGCTTGACCAGGCTGGACTGAGCCAGGAGCAAACGCTAACAAATGCACCAAAATACTTTAATCACATCCGCTTTGGGGTTTTCTTCAGGGACATTGTGGTCTCGGCTGCAAATGAAAATGGTTTTGACTCATTGCTTTTGTTCAGCATCATCCGACAGGAAAGCCTATTTGATCCCTTGATCAGTTCAAGCGCGGATGCGCGGGGATTAATGCAAATCCTCCCGGACGTGGGGCAGGAAATTGCCAATAATTTTGGTTGGCCTCCGGATTATAAAACCAGCGATCTTGATCGTCCGATCATTAATGTCCGTCTAGGTGCGAATTACTTGAAAAGGTGGTTGAATTATTTTGATGGTGATATTTCAGCTGCCTTATCTTCGTACAATGCGGGAATTGGTGCAACCATCCCCTGGCAGGAATTATCCGCTGGAGATATTGATCTGTTTGTTGAAATGATTCGATATGAACAAACAAGGGAGTATATCCGGGCTATCACTGAAAATTACGAAATCTATAAATCAATATACACTCACCCATAAAAAACTCCCCGAAGAAATTTCGGGGAGTTTTCAAATCTTGTTAGTTTACTTTCGATTCTTCAACGCTGCCTGGGCTGCTGCGAGCCTGGCAACTGGAACTCTGAAGGGTGAGCAGGAAACATAGTTGTTACCAACACGGTGGCAGAATTCGATGGAAGCAGGATCGCCGCCATGCTCGCCACAAATGCCTACTTCAAGGTTCACACGGGCAGAGCGACCATCACGAACTGCCATGTCCATCAAACGGCCAACTCCATCCTGATCGAGAGTCTGGAAGGGATTTTTTGGTAGAATGCCTTCTTCGACATATTTGACCAGGAAATTACGTTCAGCATCATCCCGGCTGTAACCAAACGTCATTTGCGTCAGGTCATTAGTGCCAAAGGAGAAGAACTCGGCAACGCTGGCGATCTCTGCAGCCGTTACGGCTGCGCGCGGGATCTCAATCATTGTGCCAAATTTATAGGGGAATGTTACTCCCTTTTCCTTCATTACATCAGCTGCGATGCGCTCAAGCCTTGGCTGAATCCACTTAAGTTCATTGACATGCCCGGTTAATGGGATCATCACTTCCGGCTTGGCATGCACTCCGCGTTTAGTACAATCGGCAGCGGCTTCAAAGATGGCGCGAACCTGCATCTCAACAATCAAGGGCATTGAGATCGAAAGGCGAACTCCGCGTAACCCCATCATCGGGTTGGATTCATGCATCGCCCTGACTGAATCTAGAAGTAATTCTTTCTCTTTCAATCCCTTTTTTTCGCCTTTGACACGCATGGTGATCACTTCCTCGAGAAGTGTTTCCTCTGAGGGAAGGAATTCGTGCAAGGGTGGATCAATCAGGCGAATGATCACCGGATATCCGTCCATTGCTTCAAATAGACCATCAAAATCAGACCGCTGGAATGGGAGCAATTCATCCAAAGCCTGTTTTCGAATTGTTTCGTCCTTCGCCAGGATCATCCGCTGCACGATTGGCAGGCGAGCTGGTTCAAAGAACATATGCTCGGTTCTGCATAAACCAATCCCTTTCGCACCAAAAGCCCGTGCGCGTTGTGCGTCCTTGGGATAATCCGCATTTGCCCAAACCTGCAAACCAGTTGTCGGCCAGCCTTCCGGGGATTTTCGGATACCTTTTGTCGCGCAGACCTCGTCTGCCCAATCCAGGAATTTCAACAAGTCTTTCTGCTCTTCAAAATTGGGATTGGTCAGTTCGATTTTGCCAACAAAGACCTCGCCGGTTGTACCGTCAAGAGAGATCCATTCGCCTTCTTTCACAACAATGTCGCCAACCGTCATTATGCGTTTGTCCATATCGATCACAACAGAAGAGGCACCAACGATACAGGGGACTCCAAACTGGCGTGCGACCACTGCTGCATGAGATGTGGCGCCGCCTTCACTGGTTAGAATTCCCTGGGCAGCGAGCATTCCGTGTACATCATCCGGCTTGGTGAAAGGGCGGACCATAATCGTTTTTTGTTTTTCTTCATTGGCTTTCTTTTCGGTGGTGTCAGCGTCAAAATAGATCTGACCTACAGCAGCACCGGGAGAAGCGTTAACCCCGCTTGCCAGGTAAAAACCGTCTTTTTTCGCTTTTGCCTTGGTGGCAGATGAGAATTGCGGGTGTAGCATTGCATCCACATCGGAGGTTGAAACGCGACCGATTGCTTCTTCTTTCGTGATCAAACCTTCGTCAACCATATCAACCGCGATCTTCACCGCAGCAGAGGCAGTTCGTTTGCCATTACGACATTGCAGCATCCATAACTTTTTACGCTCGATCGTAAATTCCACATCCTGCATATCACGGTAATGCTCTTCAAGGATCTTAACTATTTCAAGGAATTGCTTGTTCGCTTCTGGCAGGTCACGTCCGAGGGTTTGAATTTTTTCAGTATTGCGGATACCCGCAACAACATCTTCACCCTGGGCATTGAGCAGGTAATCTCCGTAGAGAAGCCGTTCTCCAGTCGAAGGGTTGCGAGTGAAAGCTACACCAGTACCTGAATCATTACCCATATTGCCAAACACCATTGTGACAATATTCACTGCAGTACCAAGGTCATCCGGGATATTAGTGGCACGGCGATAATCTACAGCTCGTTTTCCATTCCAGGATTTGAATACAGCTTCGGTGGCCAACTTTAATTGGTCGAGGGGATTCTGGGGAAAATCCATCCCCTTTTCTTTTTTTGTTACCACTTTGAAAGTCTCGACGAGTTTTTTAAGATCATCAGCGGTCAGTTCAGTATCGCTCTTCACACCCTTGGCAGCCTTGGCTGCCTGGAGCGGATGTTCATAAGCTTCATCATCAATTCCCAATACAACCGATCCAAACATCTGGATCAATCGTCGATAGGAATCGTATACAAAGCGTTCATTGTTTGTGAGCGCGACCATCCCTTTGGCTGTTTCATCATTCAAGCCAATATTAAGCACAGTATCCATCATTCCAGGCATAGAGAATTTTGCACCTGATCGGCAGGACACAAGCAACGGATTATGAGTATCACCGAACGTCTTTCCTGAGGCTTTTTCCGTCTCTTTAAGGGCCGCCAACATCTGATCCCAAAGACCGGCGGGGAATTTACCCTCCACCTGGTAGGCGTTACACCCTTCAGTAGTTACTGTGAATCCCGGCGGTACAGGCAGTCCAATTCTTGCCATTTCAGCAAGATTTGCGCCTTTGCCACCTAACAGGCCGCGAACCTTATCCCAATCTCCATTTACATATGCTTCTGCAACTTTGATCTCGTTAAATAAGTAAACCCATTTCTTTTCAGCCATTTTTCCTCCATGCAATAAGTCTTCACCCGCCTTGGCGGGAAATTTGCACCAAATACAGAATTTTACCACGATTGAAAAATGTATGAACAACCGTTTTTTTAGCTAAAAAAACTGATTTGTAAGCGAATTGCAAGGTAAATTCTCGCGCTTATGAACGATAATTGGAATAGAAATTAATCCTTGGAGAAATAAATGAAAATCCTGGTTATCGACGATGATCCCGCAATGACCGAACTTTTAAGTTTGGTCCTCGCCCCCACAAAAGCACAGATCATTACCTCAAATTCCGGTGAAGAAGGCCTTACCCTGGTAAAAACTCAGAACCCGGATATTGTCCTTCTGGACCTGATGATGCCTAAAATGGATGGATGGCAAGTCACTGAGAATATCCGGACTTTCAGTTCAACCCCCATCCTGATTCTTTCAGTTCTCGATAACCCGGGATTGGTTGCCAAAGCGCTCGATAAGGGAGCTGACGACTACCTGGTTAAGCCGGTGCCAAGTGGAATTCTTATTGCCCATATCAACAATCTTACTCGACGGCGCGAACTCCGGAATCCGGATACTGCGCCATTAAAAATCGAGATTACTTCTGCGATCTAGCATCCCTCTCTGAATACTTTTTCATGTTATCTCGTAACCAACCATAAGTATCTTCCCGGTTGAGAATATTGCCAACCGCCTGGTTTTCTTTTATTCTTTCCAATATTTCGCCGATCAACGGACCAGATTGAAGATTTAACAATGCCATTATTTCGTCACCATTCATATATGGTTTTGGCTGCGAAATTTCTGGGTGCAAAAACCAGATGCTGATAAGTTTTTCAGCTCTTGAGAGTATTTCCAACCATTTTTGTTGATCCAATTCAGCAGCGGGCTTTCCTGCAATTTTTGCAAGTGACAATAATATCAAATCAATTCCGTTTTGACCAACCTGGTTGTAGAACAAATAGCATTCCCGGTTGCCCAACCCGATAGTCGATGTAAATAATTCTAGGGAAGCAGATTCGTTTTTCTGTAAAGTGTTAATCCAGTCCAACTCCTCGTTAGAAAAAACCTTCATCATTAGCCGATCAAAATTACTATCCGAGAATCTTTTGGTTAATAAGAAAAACTTATCCAGTTGAAATCTTGAATGACCGTTGGAGTTCCTGGTTTCAAAAAACGATGAAAGTTCCTTCCTAAATGGGAAAATGGTTGATTGAAATGATGCAGCACTAAAAAAATCTGCTTTCTTACTGCCAGGTTTTGAGGAAAGGATTGACTCGAACCTCTCAAATTGTCTAGTTTGACCGGAAATTTCCCCATCCAGGCAGAGTCCAAGTTTTTCCAATACCGAATACTTTTTTAATAATAGGATCGCTTTAATGGCATCTGAAGTATCCAGGATCTTAAATAATTCATCTCGTTGCCGTTCCAACGAAATCGAATCAAGCATATCAACAGCGCTCTCAATTAACCTGGAAGTTGCTGATTCTATCCTTAATCCAAGTGAAGCGGCATAACGCGCAGCTCTGATTACTCGAACAGGATCACTTATGAAACTTGAAGAATTGCATGGACGAAGCCATTTTTCCTGAAGGTCACGCCCACCTTTTAGAGGATCAATAATCTTGGCCGTGTCCGTAAGATCAATGGCCATAGCATTGACGGTAAAATCACGCTCTTTTAGATCATGGGTTATATCCCCCTGTAGAGCTGAAAAATCCATCACTTGCCTGAAACCAGTTTTAGGCTCACAGATGACCCTGCTTGTCATTCTTACTGCATCCATCACATAGAAAGCAGCTTTCAGATTATCCGCAACTTTTCGAGCAACCTCGCGCGGATCTGCTGAAACTGAAAAATCATAATCCTGTACCTCGCGGTTTAGGATGAGATCACGCACAGCTCCCCCAACAAGATAGCATTTTTCGCCATCTTCAAGTTGCTGTTGTACGACCTTTGACAACTGAGGAAAGTCCATTATGGATTATTCTGGTTTATACCTGTTAAGGTCAACTACCCCAATGAAAGGAAGATTTCGATAATAATCATCAATGTCCAATCCATACCCAAAAACAAACTTATTTGGAATTGAAAAACCGATGTATTTTATGGAAACTTCCACTTCCCTGCGCTCTGCTTTATCAAGGAGCGTGCAAACATTGATGCTCGCCGGACCACGGGTAGCAAGCAAATTAATGACAGCGTTGATGGTTCTACCGCTGTCGATGATATCTTCTACCAGCAGCACGTGTTTCGCTACAATGTCAACTCCAAGGTCAAGTGTAAGTCTCACACTTCCGCTTGATTCCCGGCCGCCAATTCCATAGGATGATACGCCCATAAATTCAATTGCATTTGGAATCGAAATTTTGCGAATAAGGTCTGTCAGGAAAAGCACACCTCCACGCAAAATGCAAACAAGAATTAATGGACCTTTCCCTCGATAATCCTCGCTTATCTGTGCGCCTAATTCACTGATCCGATTCTGGAGCATGTCTTCAGTGATTAAAACCTCACTGAGAAAATCATGATAATCTTGCATGTCCGTATCCTTTCCTAATCGCGGGGTACTTCGTGATGTGCGCGACAGCGCGCTTCATACATTTCTGACGCCCCAACGATAATCACTGGATCATTAAACCGCGCAGGTTTTCCATTAACCAATCTTTGGGTCCGGCTGGCCGGTTCTCCGCATACCATGCAAATTGCCTGTAGTTTATCAACCTGTTCAGCTCTTGCCATCAGAACGGGCATACATCCAAACGGTTCACCTTTAAAATTCTGGTCAAGCCCGGCAACAATTACACGAATTCCCTTTTCAGCCAGTTGATCCACGATATTGACGATTTCTTCATCCAGGAACTGTGCTTCATCGATCCCTACGACTGTTGTATCATTGTCAAGTTTATTCAGAATATCAACAGCTTTTGAAATCGGTAGGGCATCAAAGACGGATCCCGCATGCGAAGCAACTTTTTTTATATCATACCGGTCATCAATTGAAGGTTTAAACACCTGCACCTTCTGTTTTGCGATTGTTGCCCGTCGAAGCCGCCGAATCAACTCGTCGGTCTTTCCACAAAACATAGACCCGCAGATGACTTCCACCGAACCAGAATGATGCCGCATTTTTCTCTCCTGGGATATTTTCTTTTCATTCTACCTTATCCAGCGATTTTTGTTTGTGAATTTAACAAAACACCTCCGAAGGGCTTCGGAGGTGTAAAGAAGTTTTGGAAAAAATTAGACGGGAATTTCTTCACCAGAAGTGGGAAGTTCGTATCCCATCTGACGCAGAGTTTTCTTCAAATCGATCAAGGATTTTCGTCCAAAACCTTCCACTGTAAGCAAAGCAGCTTCTCCTTCAGCAAGTTTGGCAATAACCTTGCCAACATTTTCCAAACCAGCTTTTTCGAGAGCTTCAGTTGCTTTTGTTGACAGACCAATTTCCTTGACAGATCGAGTAGGAGATACCTTGGCAGTCTCTCGCGCCTTCTTCTCGTTTTCGAAATCCTTACTGGCCTGTACACGTTTGTAGAAGCGATCTACCTGACCTTCAATATCAATCAAACGTTGCTGCTGACCTGTGAAGAATGGATGACACTTTGAGCAAACCTCAGTGTGAATTTCTTTTTTAGTAGAGCCGGTTGTCCAAGTGTTGCCGCATGAGCATACAACTTTGGCATCCGGGTAATACGTTGGGTGAATCCCTTTTTTCATTTTCGCTGACCTTCCTGACAGAGTTTGTTTTTACAATTGTCAATTTCGACGGATTTGTAAAAAATTGGATTATTCAGAGACAGCGGGTTTTACATGAACCTGCTTCTGACCATTCGGCAGGGTTTCGTATTCAACTACTCCCTGCGCAATTGCAAATAAAGTATCATCAGTGCCTACGCGTACGTTGAGACCAGGTTTGATCTTGGTGCCGCGCTGGCGAACAAGGATATTACCAGAAAGCACATTCTGCCCGGCAAATTTTTTTACACCTAAGCGCTGTGCATTACTGTCACGACCGTTCCTGCTGGAACCACCACCTTTTTTATGAGCCATTTCCCTTACTCCACAAGAATAGATTCAATTTTTAGGCGGGTGTACTGCTGACGATGCCCCGTCTTTGTACGGATCCGTTTTTTGGGTGAATATTTAAAAGTCACCACCTTGGGACCCTTAACATGATCCAGAACGGAAGTAGTGATCTTGGCGCCTTTGATTGCAGGAGTTCCAACGAGGATTTTTTCGTCTTCAACCAACAGCAGGACATAATCCAAAACAACTGACTTACCGGTCTCAACTTCCAGGAGATCCACATCAATTGTGGCTCCCTCGACGGCTTTGTATTGCTTGCCGCCACTTTCGACTATTGCATACTTCATGACCAGATTCTCCAATCTTCACTTCGCCGGTTTCCCGCGTAAAAACGCCGGATTGCGGGGAAGTTGGGAATAATAATTCGCCTTTCAGTTTAAAGGCAGAGGCTATTATACAGGGATGTCTGATTCATGTCAATGAAACGACCGGGTTCGGTTACAGTCACAAAATCCCATAGAAAGGGTTGCAAAAAGAGAGAGTTCCAGTCA
>CAZAAJ010000007.1:0-51435 GCA_964483135.1 uncultured Anaerolinea sp.
TAAAGCTGCCAGAATTTCAGCACTGTGCTCAGCCGGCTTTACTTTCTCAAATACTTTTTTGATTTTTCCGTCTTTACCGATCAGGTAAGTGGTCCGAAGTACACCTTCATAATCACGTCCATACAGGCTCTTCAAACCCCAGGCGCCGTATAACTCGCATACTTTATGCCCTTCATCTGCAAGGAGGGGAAACGGTAATTGATACTTGGCTTTGAATTTTGAATGGGATTCCGTTGAATCCGGGCTCACACCCAGGATGACCACTTTGGCTTTTTCGTAAGCGCTGTAATCGTCACGAAAACTACAAGCCTCGGTTGTACACCCCGCAGTGTCATCTTTCGGATAAAAGTAAAGCACGATATCTTTACCCAAAAATTCAGATAATTTCCTTACGTTACCCGTTTCATCCTTTAAGCTGAAATCAGGTGCAGTTGTATTCTCTTTTAGAATCATAAATCCTCCAATCTTTATCTTATTATACCAATTAATTGTGCCCGATTATTTCTTCGCCCGGGAAGTTAATGCAACCATAAGGTGAGCAGCACCAGGTAAACCATCGATCCTGTCAAAGCTCCTGAGGTCCAATCGAGCAGAGTCCAATTGGGTTTTCCACCCCGGGTAATTCCAATGATCAAGAGAACTTCAAATACCGCGACCGGTAATGTGATTAACAATGGCCAGGTCAATCCCCAGGGTAAACCTATAAACGAAAAGACAGCGATTAAAATATATGCGGCGATGATCAAGGTATTGTGCAGTCTCATCGCCTTTTCCCAATCCAATCGATTCAAGAGATTAGGATTACCACCTGTTTTATCTGCCAGGTAAGTTCGTAAAGAAAAAACCAGTTTCCCCGCCAGGTAAACGAAAAAAAGAGGGACAGTAAGTAATTCAAGCAGGGGGGATAATTCGCCAAAATTTACGATCAATGCAGTTGCAGGTACAAGTATGAATATGGTGAATGATTCGATTAGTTCTCCATAACCTTTCCTCTGCAAGAATAAAGGGGGCAATATAGAAAAAATCACCAGGACAAAAATGATCAGGAGTAGAAATGCCAAAGATGGAACCACCGGTGGAATGCCCAGCACGAACGTTGAAGAAATCGCCGCACCGGTCAGGCAAACCAGTGAGTATGTGAGCATGGAATTGCGTTTGACTTTTAATAATTCCATGTATCTGGAATGAGTCGATTTAAGCAGGCACAATGGAGATTCTGGATGGTCCCAATAGGCGTTTAGGAAATTCCTTGCCCAAAGCAAAAAAAGGAAATCAAAAAGAAGAAAAACACTCTTAATCCACTTGAGGTTGCCCCCCAGGTGATGCGCCAGTCCGACCCCGATAAAGAAAGCCCCAAAAGTTAATGTGATCAGCCCGGGTTGGAGCAGATCAAGTAACAATTGATACCTGCCGCCAGCAGTTTCGGTATTTTTCATCCGAGTGATGCCCCCCCGTTCAGCGTGATGATTTCACCGGTGATATATCCATTTGTAATCAATAGGTCTATAGTCGCCATGAGCGCACTCATGTCACCTGCGCTCCTGGCAGGCACTCGTGAAGCCAGTAAATCCCATTCTTTCTGGCTCATTTCTTCTGGTTTAATCAATAAACTCGGCGCAATTCCGCACACCCGGATCCTGGGAGCAAGCTCTTTTGCCAGCAGACGTGTCATTTCATTAAGCCCGGATTTACTGATGCCATAAGCTCCATAACCTGTCCAGTGAAGCTCGGCGCCGGCATCGCTGATGTTGATTATAACTCCCTCTGTGTTCATGAATTCAATGGCATTTCGTGCCATCAACCAGGCACCACGCAAATTCACATTAAAAATCTGATCCCAGTCCTGCCAGGTGATTTTCATTAAATCTGATTTTGGCATGATCGCAGCTGAGTTCACCAGGACATCGATCTTCCTTTTTTCGAGCGAAAACAACTCAAATAACGCTTCAATCTCAATCGGGTTTAACACATTTGCCTGGAGGAGGTATGCCTTCCTTCCTAGAGACTCAATTTCACTTTTTGTTTTTTCTGCATCTTTTCTGGAAGTTGAATAGTGGAGTCCGATATCATATCCTGAACGGGCAAGGTGTAAAGCAATCTCCCTGCCCACTCGATGGGCTGCACCAGTGACAAGAGCAAATTTCTGCATTTTTGGGTCTGCGCTCATTTCACCTCCGGAAAAAATTAGAAAGAAAGAACCAGAGATTAGCCGGCCGCTCTGCCATCCGGCGCATGAAGTAGGGATACCATTGCGTCCCAAACGGAACGTATACCCTTACCGGATAGCCCTCACTAGCAAGCTGCATCTGCAAATCACGGCGGATGCCATACAGCATTTGGAATTCCACCGCCTGTTGTGGAACATTCAATTGCTTGATCAGTTCTTTTGCATGGGCTATGCGATTGATATCGTGGGTGGCCAAAGCCGGGATCGGTGGTGTCCGCCCATCTGTGCTGACATTGGGAGCGCCTGGTTGACTGGCAGTTTTTAATAACAGGCCAGTTACCAGGTCAAAATTAGCGTCCACCTCTGTTTTTTTAGGGAATGCGATCTCCGCTGGCTCAACATAGGCTCCTTTGCACAATCGCACCCTCCCACCCCAGTGCAGCAATTCCTCAACATCATTCTTGGTACGATACAAATAGGATTGCAGTACAATGCCTACCAGTGAAAAACCCTTTTCTATCATGCTGCGGTAAAGACCAAACGTTTTTTCGGTCAGGTCTGAACCTTCCATATCAATCCGGATGAATACTCCAACCTGGGCAGCGTATTTTAACAACGAAATTAAATTCTCTTCGCACAGCCTCTCGTTCAAATTTAATCCGATTTGGCTTAACTTCACCGACACGTTAGCCCTGAGATCATTTTGGATGATTGCATCGATTATCTTTTCGATTTCGAGCGTTGTTTGCCTGGCTCCCTTATCATCGCTTGTGTACTCTCCCAATTGATCAAGAGTTGCGTTTATTCCCTTCGCGTTCAATCCTCTCACAACTTCCACAGCCTGGTCCAGGGTTTCTCCGGCTATGAATCGGCTAGATGCAAGACGGGCAGGTTTCCACCTCATCACTAATCGCTTCAGATGGTTATTCTTTGAAAATGCAACGAGTATCGACCTAAGCATTCGTTCCTCATTCCTGAAATGATAAAATATTCTAACATAAGCGCCAGTTAGGATGTTATTCTTCAGACAAAGGCATAACAAATGAAAATAAATCTTCCAGGTTCGTTTGAAATATCCCCTGAGGTAGTCAAAGCTCTTAACAACCAATTCCCTGTTGTTGCCCTTGAAACCACAGTGATTACTCATGGTCTTCCTGCACCCGTAAATCTTAAATTAGCTGTTGAGGTTGAACAAATCGTGAATAACAACGGTGCACTTCCAGCAACCATTGGTCTACTAGCAGGCAAGATTATGGTGGGTATGCATAAGGATCATTTGGAATCCCTGGTGAAACAAAAAGATCCCGTGAAGGTCAGTTCACGCAATTTGGGCATATGCGTTGCACAAAAACTCAGTGGTGGAACCACTGTTGCCGGTACTTTGGTGGTTTGCCGTACCGCTGGAATCCAGGTGTTTGCCACTGGTGGTATTGGAGGCGTCCATCGGGATTCTGCTTTCGATATCTCCGCAGACCTCGATGAACTTGCCCGCAGCCCGGTGATTGTAGTGTGCGCCGGCGCTAAAGCCATCCTTGATCTTCCTGCCACGCTCGAAGTGCTCGAAACCCGGGGAGTTCCGGTTATTGGATACCGAACCAATGATTTTCCGGCTTTTTATTCAATCAACAGTGGATTACCAGTGGATATCACCGCCAATAGCCCGGCAGAGATTGCTGCCATCGCCAGAAGCCACTGGGAATTGGGGCTGCAATCAGCGATCCTTGTATGTGTACCCCCGCCTGCTGATGTTGCGTTGGATGCCGGAGAGGTGGACAAGGTGCTTGAAAAAGCTCTTCATCAGGCAAAGGTCGAAGGAATTACTCGCGGCAGGATTACCCCCTACCTGTTGGGAAAAATGAAGGTACTAACTCACGGAAAAAGTCTGAATACAAACCTGTCACTTTTACGCAATAATGCATCCCTGGCAGCTGAGATTGCCGTTCAGCTCTCACGGAATTCCAAAACGGTGAATTTTTAACTTATCGAGTGGGGGTCAGGCTGGGCGTTGGAAGGGGTCTGTTACCAGTGATCGTAAATTTACCTGAAGTTTTGTAAGTTTGCCCAACAAAAATCTGTACCTCGTAATCGCCTGGGAGCCACTGTTCCGGTTTTAATACACTATTACAGGCATCCGAATATCCCGCCCCGCCGGTTGAATACTTCCAGGCTGAGGTTTCATAGCAAACAACCTTCCCTTCATATAACCAGACGGCTGTCCACTGAACACCGAGAGCCATTTTATCGAAGGTAAAGCCGGCGAACATTTGGGAGGTCGGAGGATTAAAAACATCTGTGGTGTTGATCACCACCCCATCCTTGGTCTGGGTAGAAAATTCAATGATGCTGAAGACCGCTTTGGTATCCACCCCAACCGGTGTTTTGATGGCAGTTTGAACAATATCGGGAAGTGCTGGTGTGTAGGTATACTGCAAGGTCAGGGTGATCGTCGGAGTAAATGTTTCACTTGGTGTTAACGTTATGGTGGGTGTTGTAGTTATGGTAGGAGTCCTGGTGATTGTTGGTGACGGGGGAAAATAGCGGTAAGCCACTGGTTCTCCGAACTTGACCACCACAAAGGCAACCGCGCCAAGCAGGACCGTCAACCCGACCATGCGCCAACCTCTGCTTATTAGATCATGTCGCTTTTTGTAGAATTGCAAAGTTCGCGCTGCTTTAATTGAGCGGAACGCAGCCACCAGCGCCGCGGCACTCGCAACCGCGATCAGAACCAGCAGCAATTTAAAAGTGGTATCAATGTCGATGTTTACATTCATCATTCACCATCGGCATTATAGCATTACCTTTCGGATAACTGCTCTGTGTAGGGGTTGGCAAATAATGCGGTCGCTCCACCTGTATGCCAAAAAAGCACCTTATCTGAGGGGTTAAAAAACTGTTTCCGAATGAGACCGATCATTCCGGCGGCAGCCCGGCCGGTGTATACCGGATCTAAAAGCAAACCTTCATTTTCAGCGAACAGTTTGATGGCTTCAAACTCTGGTTTGCCGGCGATGGCATACCCGGCTCCCAGGTAATCGGCATTAACCAAAACATTTTCGGGTCGGATGGATGTATCTCCACCCAAAACAACCGAGGCCTGGTTGGCGAGGTCCGCTACAGTCTGCTGCAATTCCTTGGCGGGATGGTCAATGCTGATGCCCAGGATCTTTCCACCGAAATTCGTCAATTCAGCACCAAGCACCATCCCGGCTTGTGTCCCGGCGCTCGAAGATGCCACTATAATCCAGTCAAAAACATTCCCCTGTTCTTTAAGTTCATGCATCGCTTCGACATATCCCAAGGCACCCATGGGCGTGGAGGCGCCGAGAGGAATTAAAAATGGATAATCGCCATTTCGTTTTGAATCTTCGTAAGTCTGTTGCAGAGTCTCATCTCTTTTTTCTCTGGAAGTCCACACAATTGAAGCTCCAAAAAGATTGTCCAGTAACAGGTTCCCATTGGGAATTTGCGGTTCTTCACCTGAAAGCACCAGGATACACTTGAGCCCAAATCTCGCTGCCAGGGCAGCAGTCTGCCGGCAATGGTTGGATTGGATTCCACCCACAGTGATCAGCGTTTTTGCACTCTCCGCTATCGCCTGTGCCAGGACAAATTCCAGTTTTCTCACTTTATTTCCGCCCATTCCTAAACCGGTTTGATCATCCCGCTTAACTAACAACTTCGGCCCGCCCAATTGAGCAGATAGTCGCGGCATAGGCTCAATTGCAGTTGGCAGGTGAGCAAACCTGATCCTCGGAATGGTCATTGTGCCTCCTGACGGATCTTTCCTCGTCGTAGCCAGCGGCTGAAATCAAGAATACGTGGAAGAACCTGCTGGTAAATGGAATATAATATTTTCCGGTTTGGATAATCCCACGCGCCAATCGTGCGGTGCAATACACCACCCAACCCCTCCTTGAACCTGAATACTCCAGACATGCTGTCGTCTCCGTCAAATTCATCTGGTGCACCCCAGAGATCATAGATGTCGCATCCGTGGCTTTTTGCTTCCTTCATCGCTTCCCATTGCAGCAGGTAATTGGGCATCTTTTCCCGCTGTTTGTTGGTGGACATTCCGTAAAAGTACCAGGCTTTCCTGCCAAACAAAAACAAAACCAACGCAGCGACCTTTTCCGCATCCACTTCTGCAATCAGCGGTAGTGCGTATCCAGCTTTCACAAACTGCCGCCAGAGACGTAAATAATAACTTTCCTCGCGGATGATGAAATTGTCTCTCGTTGCTGTTTGGGCATACATTTGGTATAACGCAGGTAATTCCTCTTCACTTGCCTGCCGTACCGTCACTCCGCTGCGTTGGGCCAGGCGGATGTTATAGCGGGTTTTTTGTTTCATCCGCGCCAGCCAGGTTTCTTCTGAGCCTGCCAGGTCGATCAATACCGTGTTCCTAAATTGAATTTGTTCCTTTGAGAAACTCCAACCCCTGGCCTTAAGGGATTCCTCAAGATTGACTCCAGTAGGATTTTTTTCTTCATTCGTGCTTCCTGGAATTCCTGTCCCAAGATCAACCTCAGGATCAATTTTTAAGAAGATCGCATTTTTTTGTTTGCAGTAGTTCTCCACTGCCTTGACCATTTTTTTCACCAGATCAGTATCGTTCCAATCCAAAACCGGTCCACGCGGAACATAACACACAGAAAACCCCGGTCCGAATCCAAAAGGTCGTACAGAACGTGTTAAGACCAGCGCTCCTGCGATTGGTTTTCCATCCTCCGATGAAATTTTAATCGGCTCGGCTGTCCAACCAATATCCCTCTTTTGCTCCGACCATTCGACAGTTTGCAGAATGTGAGGGTTGGGAAGTTGCAGGAGGAACTCGTTCCAATCAGGCATCATTTTTTCGCTCCCCCAGCCTTGTTAATCCAATCCTCGATCTGGCGGGTTCCCCCATCGCCTGCTTTGGTTAACGCTTTTGCTTCTTCTGGTGAAAAGAATTTCACTTGAAGCATTTCATGATTCTTTTTTATCTCGCCGCCGATGATCTCTCCAGAATAAAGCAGCACAATTCCATTCCCCCGTGGATCATCCTCGTATGTGTAAATTCCCAGCAAATCACCAATTTTCACAGTGTACCCTGTTTCCTCCAGCGCTTCCCGCGCAGCACACTCTTTTGGATCTTCATCGACTTCCAGGTAACCAGCCGGCATATACCATGCACCTTTCCAGGGCTCTATTCCACGCTGGACGAGCAAAAGCCGGTTTCCCTTCACAATCTGTATTGCAGCGCTGACTTTGCGATGTTCATATTGCACCCGGCCACAGGCTGGACAAACTTCCCTCACCCGCCCGTCTTCGAGCTTTTCAATGAGTTCGGTACCGCATTCATAACAAAAGTGTGGCATTTACTCCATGCCCCGTTTGCGCAAATTGGAATATACCTCATAGAGCTTGTATAACCCGGGCATATAAACTTTATCCCAGGCACCAACACTCCTGCGAATCGTACCGCCAAACCCCCGTTTGAATCGGTATACACCCCATAATCCATCATGCTGGTCTTTTTCAGTGAAGAGTTTTTCCAATTGCTCTTCATCATGATCAGGGATTCCCCACAAGTCATAAGCGCTACACCCCTTTGACCGGGCCCATTTGATCGCCTCCCATTGCAGCAAATAAGTCGGCATGCGGTTGCGTTCTTCGTCCGTTGAAGCGCCATACATGTACCAGGCATTCTTCCCGCGTGCAAAGGCAATGATCCCTGCGATGGGTCTCTGGTTAAAATAAGCCATCAGCAAAACGGATTCACCGGTTTTGTCAAACAAATCCTTGATCTTGAGATAGTAATCCGGTGAATGGATCCCGAAATTATCTCTTTCGCTTGTGACCAGCGACATTTTATGAAATCCCTCGTAATCATCACTCACGCTGACAGTAATCTCTTTTTTCTCTGCCAGGCGAATGTTATAACGTGTTTTTTGTTTCATTCCCGCCAGGATCTCTTCTTCTGATCCATCAAGGGGAATGATCACAGTCCGGTTGGGTTGGATCGGGCTGGAAGGGAGAAATCCCGAACTCCCAAGCATTTTCCAATTTTTATCTGGTTCCCATGCAAAGGGTTCAATTTTTAAAAAGACTGCTTTTTCATCCCTGCATACCCGATCGATCTCCACCAGGAGATTCTCGTTGATTCCCACAGGACCTTTCGGGATGTAAGCAATTGAAAACCCCAGGGGCAGCTTTCTGAACAAGAGCTGCGCTCCTGCTTTTTCGCATACGATGTGTGCAGTCTTCCAACCAAAAGCAGACTTCAACTTCCCCCACTTCCCGTCCTGCAGGATGTGGCTTTCCGGTTGTGATGCAATAAATTCTTCCCAGCGGGATAGGTCAACCTGCATATCAGTCAATCGAGGTCAGATCCGGTGGCGGTGCATCACCAAGGCTCGAACCTGGGATTAAAGCATCAGATAGTTTTATGATTTCAACATTATTTCCATCATTGGAAAGCGCCAGGAGAGTATCAATAGCTTTATTCAATTCTTCCCCTGTGAGATTCGTATTGTCCTCCAACTGGAAAATATCGGGGTGCTGAGTAGGTTTGAATTTCTTCCCTTCCTCCCACAAATCCTCACTGAGCTTCTCACCTGGACGGATGCCCGTGAAGGCGATTTCAATGTCTTTGCCTGGTTCCAACCCTGAGAGCCGGATCAAGTCCTCCGCCAGGTCAAGGATTCGCACTTGCTGACCCATATTCAAGACAAAGGTTTCACCGCCTTTTGCCATGCCCGCTGCCTGGAGTACCAGATAGACCGCCTCAGGGATGGTCATGAAATATCGTTTCATATCCGGGTGGGTAACCGTCACCGGTCCGCCCCTGGCTATCTGGTGTTTAAAGAGGGGTACCACGCTGCCGCGGCTGCCAAGTACATTACCGAAGCGAACCACTGAATATGCGTGCCCGGTAGTTTTTGCAGCATCGAGAACCATCATTTCAGAAAACCGCTTGGTAGCCCCCATGATATTTGCCGGTCGGATGGCTTTATCTGTTGAGATCATCACCAGCGTTTGAACGTTCTGTTTCATGCAGACGTTGACCACGTTGCGGGTACCCAGGATGTTATTGTTGACAGCTTCGTCGATGTTCATTTCCATTAATGGCACATGCTTATGCGCGGCTGCATGGAACACAATATCCGGTTGGTGTTTTTTGAACACGGATTCCAGTCGATTGCTGTCACGCACATCAGCAATAACAGGGATCATCGGCAAGGTTGGATAACTTTCCTGTATATCCAGCAGCGACTCAAAAATACTGTTTTCACCATGTCCTAACAGGATCAGTCCGGAAGGACTCCAGCGGGCGATCTGGCGGCACAACTCGCGGCCAATTGACCCTCCTGCGCCGGTGACCATTACCTTTTTCCCTGTCAGGATGAAACCTACCAACTCTTCTTTCATTTGGGATGGCTGCCGTTGCAGCAGGTCAGTGATATCAACTTCGCGCAAACGGTTGATCGATACCTTACCGCCGATCAACTCGTAGATTCCCGGCATGGTTCGGAATGGTATTCCTTTTAACCGGCAGATATCAGCAACCGTACGAATGACCTTGCCCGGAGCGCTTGGGATGGCGATGATCACCTCATCAACCTGTTTGCCTTCAACTACTTTGCTCATGTCATTTATTTTTCCAAGCACCTGCACGCCATGGATTTGCTGCCCCATTTTGGTCGGATTGTCGTCCAAAAAACCAACCGCGGTCAGGTTGAGCCGGCATCACCTGCGCCAATGATCAACACTCGTTTGTTCACAAGATTTGGTTTGCCCAAATTGTTCGATTTAAAACTCTCTGCTAACAATCTGAACAAGAAGCGAACCCCTCCGATGAATAGTATCGATAACAACCAGTCAATGATCACGACGGAACGAACGAATCCTGAAAAGAGTTTCAAGGTATAGAATATGAACAAAAATAACGCCATAAGAACCGATGCTGTTGTCACCGCAAATGCCACCAGGCGTAATTCTCGAATGCTGGCGTAGACCCACATACGGCGGTATAGCCCAAAGAAATAAAAAACGATTGGTTTAATTACGAGCGAGATTGCCAGCATCCAGTAAGCGAATGGCAGGTAATAGAAGAATAATGGTCCCATTTCAAACCGCAGCGCCATTGCGCCGAATATCGCTGCGGTTATTAATATCAAATCAACAAACAACAAGAATCGATTACGAATTACTGGTTTTGATTTCATTTACAAACCTCGAAATCCCAGAACTGCCCCGATCGTACGCAGGATAATATTGAAATCCAGCAGAACCGTCCGATGTTTTAAGTAATACAAGTCAAATTCAAGTTTTACAATAGTTTCCTCAATAGTTGAGGCATACCGTTGGTTGATCTGTGCCCATCCGGTTAGGCCGGGTTTAACCAGCAATCGGGCTCTGTAAAATGGTATTTGCTGCTGGAATTGTGCCACCAAATCAGGTTGTTCTGCACGTGGACCAACCAGGCTATTTTCACCTTTTAAGATATTTAACATTTGAGGGAGTTCATCAATGTGGCTGCGGCGAAGGATTTTTCCAATACGGGTGATACGCTCATCCCCATCCCTAGTCATCCGGCCTGTCCCGTCGTCCCCGGGTGTAGAGCGCATGGTGCGGAATTTATAGATCTTGTACGGATTACCATTTCTTCCCACCCGGTGCTGGCTGTAAAAGATCGGTTTTCCACTGTCGATTAGAATAGCCAATGCAACAACTGGGAATAGTATTACTAAAACCAGTAAACCAACCACACCGCTCAAAATATCAGCCGATCGTTTTATGACGTCGTAAAAGCCATTGGTGTGCACCTGGTCAAGGAAAGTACGCAGGATCCAATCGGATTGAAGCAATTGCACCGGAACCCTGCCAAACAATTCTTCATACGCTGTCGGCAGCGAGTTAACTTCCACACCGCCTTCCTCAGCATCCAGGATTGCCCTGAAAAGATCTGCATTCAATTCACCGGATATGGCAAAAATGAGATCGGTTACTTCGTATTTTTTAATTGATGCCAGTAGGGATGAGCCGTTCCCGATCACTTTCACTCCAAAGAATTCTTTACCCAGTTTTTCAACATCATCGTCGATGTAGCCGATCAGATCAAAAGGGATCGGCTGGATTTTGGAAGCCATGGAAGCCAGGGTCGTTCCGGCCAAGCCTGCCCCTATCACCAGGACACGCCGGTTAAACGCCGGGGCAGTGAAAATCTTGATATAGATAAAACGCCAGAGAATGGTAAGAACGGTCGCAGCGCCGATAAAAATGGCCACGCCCCGCCTTGGTAATGAGTTCGGTTCTGATACAAAAAACACGATCAAATAAAGCAGGATACTAATTCCAGCAGCTGTTGCGATTCCCTTTAGGACCTCGCTATGCCTGTTCGCACGACGGATGTCGTACAGACCAATTAACAGGGCAATCCAGATTATTGGCAGGAAATAAAACCATACCGGTGCGCGCGTCCCCAGGAATTCCCACGAAAAATGCAGAGCGTCTTTTTGTGACCAGAAAAACAAAGCGAGAACCAGGGCTAGGATTGAAAAGAATAGATCTCCCAGTAACAGGATAAACTTTCGTTCTGAGAGTCGAATTCTTAATCGTCCTTTTTGTGTTAAGGATTCCATGTCTGGTCTATATTTCCTTTTTTCCTATACCAATCAAGCTCACAATAAAACCGGAGCCCCAGGAAAAATGCATTGTCATGATGGCGAGTGGCACACCAAGAATCAAAGCAGCTTTTTTTTGTTTAATGGCTGGTTTCACAGATCCGGCAGCCAGTATAAATATATACATCACCATTACTGCAGTAAAAATCCAAATTGCCTGAAACCAGAAGATGGATACCAATAATAACATCAAATTACCCAAAACAAATAGAGGGGGCAGCGCCTGCCGCCAGCGTAAGGTTTTCGGGAACATCCTGAGCATCTTTACTTTCCAATAACCGTATGAGAAATACTGCTTTGAAAGTGCCTTTAATGTTGAACGTGAATAATAGACAGCCCGGATTGCCGGATCGACCCAAATCTTCATGCCCAGTCCGCGTAATCTTGCATTGAATTCGTAATCTTCATTGGCTTTCAGAGTTTCGTTATAAAAACCAACTTTTTCAACTGTCGTTTTGTAATAACATCCAAAAGCCACGGTATCCGCGTACCCGGCTTTCGTAGCCCACCGATACATGGCATCTCCGACGCCGAGTGGATGTGCTGTCGCTATTGCAATTGCACGCGCAATGTACGTAGCGTTCCCTGGATGGATATCGATCACTCCGCCTACGTTGTTTCCCCTGCCTTCTGACAACGCTGCCACGCTGAGTGCCACATAATCGCTGGCTGGAATGGCATGTGCATCCATACGCAAGATGATCTCCCCCCGTGCAGCCCGGATCGCCTTGTTCAACCCGTACGGAATCACTCTCTTCTCATTGTCCAGGATGGTCACGTCGAGTTCTGGGTGTTGGGATGAAAAACCTTTTATTCTCTCTCTGGTCTTGTCTGTCGATAATCCATCCGCAATGAGAACTTCGATCAATTTCACATCAATTGTCTGCGAAAGGATTGCCTCCAGCAAGAATGTAATTGTCTTTTCTTCATTAAGACAAGGGATAACAATCGAAATCATTGGGTTTTTCATGAATTATTTTTATCCACGTTTACCAACGGCAAATGGACCGTGAAAGTTGTTCCCTTGCCGTGAGTGCTTACCACGCGTATGTCACCGTTATGAATCCGGGTAATCTCGCGCGCAATGGTCAATCCCAAGCCTGACGACTTGGCCGCGTTGGCTTTACGGGAGCGATCCACCTGGTAAAAGCGGTTGAAAATTTTTGGCAATTCCTCCGCCGGGATTCCCATTCCTGTATCCGCGATAATAATCCGCACTTCCTTGTCATCCTTATCCCCGGTAAGAGTCACTTCCCCGCCGGGAGGTGTGAACTTGATCGCATTTTCCACCAGGTTGATGAAAACCTGGGTAATTTTTTCGGGCTCTGCCCGTACTATCAACGAAGAGGGAAGCATAGCTGACAATTTCACTTCATTTTTTTGAGCAGTGAATTTAAGTTTTTCGATGATTCCATAAATAAGTGGTTGTAGATCAGTCAGTTGAAATTCCATCCTCTCAACTTTACTTTCCAGACGCGCCAGGGTGAGCAGTTCATTCACCATCCCCAGCATCCTTTGCGATTCTGACGAAATGATTTCAGCTGAATGCACAACTTCTTCAGGCGTCGACGCTGTTCCATCGATGATTGCTGCGGAGAAACCTTGAATTGAGGTAAGCGGTGTCTTTAATTCGTGCGATATATCACTTACCAGGTCGCGCTGCGATTGCCGGCTTTCCTGGACCTTCTTGCTCATCTTGTTCAGTGCCAGGGCGAGATCCTGCACTTCCTTGATTCCCTCGACCGGTAATTGCTTGCCATCCTCGAAAGCCAGGTTGGCAGCCTGCTGCGCCATTTTTCGAATCGGACGGGCGATCCACCGGTCCATTAACAATGTTAATAAAAATGAAACCAGCATTGACCAAATTACCACCCGAAAAACAAGGCGCATCATTGGGTCACTGAAAATAAATTTTAAAGAAAGGTTGTTACGGATGCTTGCAACCACCAGGAAGTTTGGAGAGTTTTCCAGCTTTGCAGCCATATAAATCCAGACTCTTCTCGAATAATCCCGGGTTATGCCAGCGGTATTCTGGGAGGCGTTCTGTTTCATGGCAGCCAATCGCGGCCATCTCAGTTTAACCGTCCCCTCCTGAGCGCTGTCAAAAAGTGTAACGCCAGTCGGAGAAATGATTAAAATTCGTAACGATTCATCAAGGGGATTCTTGGAAAGAAAAATGTTGACTTTTTCAGCGTCAGATAATCCACCATTATTTAATTCTGATACCAAAACAGCCTGAGCGCTGTTTAGCTTCTCCACAACCTGGCGGTACAGAATCGTACTGCCATTTAAAATGTAAATAAGACCAACAAGGAATGATCCCAGAATCAGGAGCGTCAACAGAAGATATCCCAGCCATAACCTGGAGCGGAGCGTCGCAGCCATCATTCCACCAGTTTATACCCTATCCCTGTGACCGTTTCGATAATGACCTTTGTGGAAGATAATTTATTCCGTAGTTGAGCGATATGCACATCCACTGTCCTGGTTTGCCCGGCGAAGTCAAATCCCCAGGCCTGGCTCAATAACTGGTCACGAGTTAGAACGTATCCCTTTTGTTCGGCAAGCACTTTTAACAGATCAAATTCGTGTCTTCTTAAAAGTAGTTGTTTTCCATCTTCGTTTCTGACTTCTCGTTTTCCAATATCAATAACGATATCATGAACACGAATTATTTCCGGCTCTGCTTTTTCATTCAAATTTTGTTCAGATCGCCTGAGGATGGCTTTTACGCGTGCAGCAAGTTCGCGCGGGTTGAAGGGCTTCGTCATATAATCATCTGCCCCTAATTCAAGTCCGAGAATCTTGTCCACATCCTCGTCCCTGGCAGTTAAAAGGATAATGGGTACCTGGTTGTTTTCGCCTCTTAATGTCCGGCAAATCTCCAGTCCATCCAGTCTGGGAAGCATCAGGTCAAGAACCACCAGCGCCGGCTGATCTTTTCTGATTTTTTCAAGTGCATCCACACCATCAGTTGAAGTCTCGATATTAAATCCATCTCTGACCAGGTACATCCTGGCCAGATCGAGTATATTTCTTTCGTCATCAACCAGAAGAATGGTTTCCAGCTTTGAATTCAACTCTCGCTCATTCCTTACCGTTGAGCAGTGCTATCGCTTCAATTTCAAAAGCGGCATTTTTCGGCAGCGCTGCCACTTGCACCGCTGATCGTGCGGGAAAGTCGCCGGTAAAATATTCACCATAAATTGCATTCATTTTCGCAAAATCATCCATGTCTCGCAGGAAAACGGTAGTTTTTACCACGTTCTCCAAACAGGAATTTGCCGCGATCAGGATTGTTTTGAGGTTTTCCAGTGCCTGTCTTGTTTGCGACTCGATACCTCCTTCAACTAATACCCCGGTTGCAGGATTCAATCCAATCTGGCCGGCAGTGAATACGAATGGACCTCCTGTGACCGCAACCGAGTAAGGACCAATCGCAGCAGGAGCTTTTTCAGCCTTAATTACTTTTTTCCCTGGGCAAGTCATTATTTACCTCCATCAGTGTGATCATTTGATTTTATGCGATTTTCGTCTGTTCGTAAAACAATTTAGGTATTTAAACCAGAGGTTGGAAAAAAATAATAGCTTTTCCTGCTTAAAAAGCAACCTTTGCAAGATTGTAAAGTATTTCCTAGCGCCAATGAATGTATACTTTTTAATATACGGATTTGACCATATTTTATGGTTGAAAAATATCCGTGATGTTTAGTTTTGGTTTAAAAAGGGAATAATTCCATAGTTACCTCATCTATAACCAGAATCTGTGGAATTAAAACCTAAGACCAAAACAAACTCTTTAAAATCCTTTTTGAACTGGCACGACAATAACAAATCCGCCTGTCCGGTGGCCTGACGAGTGTTTAAGGAACAAAAGAATGTCTCTTCTCGAAAAATCTGGTTTTGATATGCTCACCAATGTCCTTTTTGACATGAACAATACGGGAGATTTTTCGCTTTCAATTTTGACCGACAAGGATGGATTGCCCATTGTCTCTGCTTCAAGTGATGGTTCTGTTCCAGAGAAACAAGCTGCCGTGATCGGCTTCATCCGAAAATCTTCGGTTCAGGTAGGCAAATTACTGGGCTGGGAGGAACTTGAAGAAATAACCTATTCCTTTTCCAACGGGCTTGTACTTGTCAGCCGTCCTTTTTTCGTGAAAGATAATCAGTTAACCCTGGCTTCCATCGTAAAAAATAAAGATGGCCAATTTCGAGCCATTATGACCATGGCCATCACGGAAATTCAAAAAGCCTGGGAATTTTATTGGAAGTGACCTGATGGGTATAAACGGTAATCTTAAAGATATTTCTTTTGCAGACCTGGTACAGATCCATTGTATGGATCCGCGTGATGCTAAAATGACGGTCAGTCACCAGGATCAGGTAGCCAAAATCTTCTTTGCAAACGGACAGGTGATCCATGCCGAGATGGGCAAAAACTTTGGCGATGAAGTGATCTTTGAGGTTTTGTCATGGAATGAAGGCAGTTTCGAAGTAGATAATGAGGTTGACCTGCCGGTAAGAACGATTAATCGTATGTGGTCAGGTTTGCTGTTGGAAGGGGCAAGGCGACTTGATGAAATAAAAAAGCAACAAAAATTAACTGATTTATTGAATGGACTACTGGAGGAGAACAAAATGACACAAAAGTTCGATGAAATACTAACAAGTCTTTCAGGGGAAGTTTCCGGTTACCTGTCAAGTGCGTTGGTCGGAATCGATGGCATCAACATTGCCTCGCATACATTGGGAGGTCTTGATCCGGAAAATGTGAGTGCTCAAATCACCACGCTCTTTCGATTGGTTGATGCCTCTGTGGATAAGCTCGGTGCCGGAGTCTTGGAAGACAACCTGCTGACCACTGAAAAATCATATATCCTGATGCGTTTCCTTCCAGGTAAGGAGTATTTCCTGGCTATTGAAGCCTCTCGAAAAGAAGGCAATCTAGGAAACCTTCGATTAATGAGCAAAATGTACACAGACCAATTATCAAAGGCTATGCCCCATTAAGGCAGCCGCAGATACTCCCGGGAGGTAAAAATGACAAAACTCGAACAGATCATTTCTCAATTCAAATTGGAACTTGGAGCGGATTTCGTATCCACTGACGTGGTCGGTATGGATGGTATGTCCATTGCCGGCGGTTCGGCAGACCCGACCTTTAGCGCAAGTGATGCCGCTGCCCGTTTTGCTGAGATCATGAAACTCGCCGTCAAAGTTAGCACCAAGATTAATTCTGGAAAAGTGGATGACAACCTTGTAACCACGAATAAAAACTACATTATCTCTCGGTTTCTAGGAGACGGATCGTACTACTGGGTGGTTGTTGTCACCAACAATGCCACACTGGGGACACTTCGCATGCTTATGAATGAATATGCCCCCCAGATCCTAAATTCTATTCCACAGGTCGCCGCAGCACCGACGGTTCAACAAGTTCTTGAAAAACCCATCGATGTGAAGATTGAACCGGAACCGATTAAGCCAACCCGATCCCGGGCGAGCTTTTGGGCGGATCAGAAAAAATAGCCATAAGTGATCCTCAAAAAAAGGGAACTTCAAATTGAGTTCCCTTTTTTATATGCAGTAAAGTCATACGCTGAAGTTCATACTGGTATAATGGACGCGGTAAACAAAACACAAAAGCGGGTTTCCATGCTAGAAAAACTTTTTTCCATCCAACATCGATATGAAGAGCTAACTCGTCTTCTTGAAGAAAACGCGGAAGATTATCAAAAGGTAGCTGAATATGCCAGGGAAAGGTCAGAACTGGAAAACATCTTCCAGCTTGCCACCCATTACCAGGACCTTCTCCACCAGCTTGAGCAGGCAAAAGAATTAGCCTCAAGCGATGATCCAGAGATGAGCGCCCTGGCTGTGGCTGAATCAGAGACACTTTCTCCCCAGGTAGAGGCTCTCGAAAAAGAATTAAGGTTGATGCTCGTTCCCAAGGACCCTCGAGATGACAATAATGTATTCATTGAGATCCGGGCGGGTGCCGGCGGTGATGAAGCCGGCTTGTTTGCGGCCGAATTGATGCGTATGTATATGCATTACGCCGAACAACGGAAATGGTCGGTAGAGATCATTACCTCAAATGAAACCGGCATCGGTGGTTACAAGGAAATTATTTTTATGGTGAAAGGTCGGGGCGCATACTCCCGCTTCAAATATGAATCAGGCGTTCATCGAGTCCAACGTATCCCGGCAACCGAGTCTTCCGGTCGTATCCATACTTCAACGGTCACCGTTGCAGTAATGGCTGAAATGGAGGATGTCGACATCCAGATTCCTGATTCAGACATCGAGGTGGATGTTTTTCGTTCCTCCGGTGCTGGCGGGCAAAATGTACAGAAGAACTCAACTGCTATCCGTATTACCCACAAGCCAACTGGGATCGTCGTTGCCTGCCAGGATGAACGCTCACAGCTGCAAAATCGATTACGGGCGATGACCATCTTGAAATCCCGTTTGTACGATTTGGAAATGGCAAAGGTCCAATCTGAACGGTTAGAAGCTCGACGCTCGCAGATCGGTTCTGGCGACCGTTCTGAAAAGATCCGCACCTACAACTATCCCCAGAGCCGTGTTACCGATCACCGGATTAACGTTTCCTCCTATAATCTTCCAGGAGTCATGGAAGGGAATATCGACCAGTTCATAGATGAATTGGCGTTGAGAGACGAGTCCGATCGACTATCGACCTCCCCGGGTGATGACGAAGAATAATCTCCAGCAATGGATTGAGAACACCAGGCAAAAGCTGGAGAAATCCCGCGAGTATTCAATACTTGAAATTTATGCCATTGCGTCGAATGTCCTCGGACAATCACGTGAGTGGCTGATCACTCATGGAGACTCCACCCTAACCAGTGAGCAATTTGAAGATCTTGAATACAAGATCGGTCAGTTAACCCAGGGGGTTCCACTTCCATACATTACCAACCGGCAGGCTTTTTACGGACTTGATTTTTTTGTAACACCAGATGTCCTTATTCCCAGGCCGGAAACTGAGCTGCTCGTTGAAACCGCTATCGATTGGCTGCGCGACCATCCTGCGTCTCGAACCATGATCGACATAGGAACAGGCTCCGGGAACATTCCCCTTGCCCTCGTGGATAATATACCTGACCTTAGCGCTACTGCGATTGATATTTCCGAAAATGCGCTTAGCGTCGCCCGGATAAATATTGAGCGTTACAGGCTTCAACAAAAAATCATACTCCTTCACAATGACCTGCTTACCGGTCTAAGCCTCAGAGCTGATCTAATCACAGCCAATTTACCGTATATTCCCAGTGATCGTTTGCCCTCACTTGAAGTTTCACGATTCGAACCTCGTCTTGCCCTTGATGGCGGTGACACCGGATTTGAGATCATAAAAAAGCTTCTGACCCAGTTGCCAACTCACCTAAATCCGGGTGGACTTGTGCTGCTTGAAATCGATAATTCACATGCGGAATTATGTGTCCCTGAATCCACAAAAATTATGACTTCTGCTAAAATTAGCATAATTGAGGATCTGACGAATTTACCGAGATTACTAAAAATTCAAACCTGATTGGGTGGAGTGTTATGCAAACTTTGATTCTTCCTGCTGAAAAGCCTGCTGCCATTGAATCTGCTATAGCCCTGCTGAAAGAAGGGGAAATCATCGCCTTCCCTACAGATACAGTATATGGACTGGCGAGTGATGCTTTTCATGCACCCGGAATCATCAAGCTTTTTGAAGCCAAAGGGAGGGATTCCAATAAAGCGATCTCCATCCTGGTTGGATCAAGAGATCAGGTTAAGTTGATCACCAGTCATATGACAAAAATAGCCAAAAAACTTACAGAAAAGTTTTGGCCTGGCGGATTGACAGTGATCGTTCCCCGCAAGGAAACCATTCCTGAATTGATCTCAACCACTAAAAATATCGGAATCCGCATGCCTGACCACCCCATTGCCCTCGAATTACTGCGATCGTTCGGACCGCTTGCCACCACCTCCGCCAACCTTTCCGGGGGCAGCAACCCTCAGTCAGCGATTGATGTTTTCGATCAACTAAATGGCCGCATTCCCTTGATATTAAATGGCGGCATTTGCCCGGGCGGGATTCCTTCCACCGTGGTCGATTGTACGGGCGAAAAACCAATTGTGCTTCGTGTTGGGGCGATTCCTGAAGCAACAATTCTGGCTGCAGCGAACGAGTGACCGGTCTCTCCTATTAATCCAGAAGATTGATTTGCATTTCAAAGGCAGCAGCGTATTTCGCTTGTTTTTCCATTAACTCCTTGTGAGTACCCCGCTCAAGGATTTGCCCATCCTCGATATATAAGATCTCATCCATTTCTTCCATGAATATGAATTCATGAGAGATCCACAAGGCGGCGCTTTCTGAAAAAACTGAATGGAATATAGAAAAGATTTCCTTCTTAATAACAGGATCAAGACTGGTAAGCGGCTCATCCAGGATCAGGAAAGGCCGCTTTTTGAGTATCACCCGGCCCAGCATCAACCGTTGAAATTCTCCACCGCTGATGGCAGTTCCATGATTTCCCAGCCAGGTAGATAAACCATCCGGCAATTTTTTCGCCCAATCTGCCAATCCCACCTTATTTAAGGAATCCCAAATCACTTCATCCGAGGCATCAGGCTGCGCCAGGAGCAGGTTCTCCTTGAGGCTGCAATTGAACAGGTAATCTCCCTGACCCATCACTCCAAATTGATCTCTAACTTTTTCACCAGATAACATCGGGTAAGATATATCATCCATCAAGATTTGCCCGGAATCTGGATGGCTGATCTTCAAAAGCAGTTCCACCACGCTCGACTTCCCCGCGCCTGAAGGACCAACCAGGGCAGTCTTTTTACCAGGAGTCAGGATAAAGGAAATATCCTTAAGTGAGAAATGCCCATCTCCTGCATCGAAGCATACCTTTCTCATACTCAGTGATTTTGCAAATTCGAGATTATCTTCCTCGGATTGTTCAGATGCCGCTTTTTTGTCTTCAGCGATGGAAAACAATTTATCACCAGCAGCGATACTCTGGGTGAATTGTTGCGCGGCAGCCGGCAGGGTATTCGCGCTCTCAAAACTTGCCATGCCGATCTGTACCACTACTGCCAGCAGGATCCCGGCAAGACTCCCATCGTGAATAAATGGAATTGCCAGCCATACGAGCCCAACTACCGTAAGGTTTGAAACAAGGATTGCCAATCCATTAGTCAGTCCCGTCCAGGTTGAGATCTTTTCCTGGATGCGAGAGACTTTTCTGCTTTCGCGAATGGTGCGCTCAAAAACAAGGGATTCGCTTCCAAATGCTGTTAATTCTTCCAGCCCGTCCAATGATTCAACAACCGACGCGGACAGAGTCGAATAATTTTGAAGAGCCTTTCTTGATAGATTCCTGGTAAAGGCGACCGAAGAAATCGGAAGGATTATCCCGGTTACAAATAATCCTCCTGCCAGCGCCCAACCAAAGCTGCGTTGGTACTGCCCGACAAATACACTCGCACCTGCGGTGATGATTGCAAACACGACATAAGGGGATACAACGCGGACATAGAAATTTTCCAGTGTCTCAAGGTTATGGAGTACCCTGTCCAACAACTCTCCGGACCGGTAAATGGCAGTAGTTTTGGAATCGTTTTTTGTCAGATGTTCAAAAAACCACCCGCGTAAAACCGAAACAAGCCGCAAATTGACTGAATGCGAGACCAGTCTTTCGCCATATCTCAACGCCGCGCGGCTGATGCCAAAGAATCTGACCCCGACGATAGCCACCTGTAACTCCGCGATCGACGGATGAAGTGCTGCCGCTGAGATCAGGTAAGCAGAGGTACCCAGCAGCCCTATCCCTGCTGCGACGGTTCCAATCCCCAACAGGATCGAAATGAGTACCTCTTGCCAGAAGGGTTTCAGGAATTTCACCAGGCGGAAGGCCGTTCTCATGCACCCTCCGTTTTTAACAGGCTTATGAAATATCCATCCCGATTAAAGAGGTCATCGAATTTCCCCGTTTGATTTAATTCGCCTGTTTTTAGCACCAATATTTCATCAGCCACTTTCATAGAAGGCACATGATGAGCGATGGAAATCATCGTGCGGTTTTCCGCCAGTTTTTTCAATGCGATGGACATCTTCTGGTTTGATATCACGTCCAGGTGGGAGACTGGTTCATCCAGTAATACAAGTGATCCATTTTTCAGGAACGCGCGCGCGATTGCCAACCTTTGCCGCTCACCACTGCTAAAGCGCTCTCCCATTTCCAAAAGCGGGGTTCGCAATCCTAAAGGTAAATTCTGGAGCAACTCCCCAAGCCCGGCCATTTCCAACGCGTCTTCCACTTGCCGCTCAGAATATGCAGGGTCAAACAGACGCGTATTTTCAAGCAAAGTGGTATTGAAGATGGATGGTTTTTGCCCAAGCCAGCTGATGGAACGGCGCCAGGATCGCGGTTCCCAGGTGCTGATGTCCTCTCCTGCTAATGTAATACAGCCTTCAGTTGGATGAATGAATTGCATTAGTAGATTAAGCATTGTGCTTTTACCGGCGCCATTTTCACCGACGATCACGTAATGCCCTCCTGGTTGGAAAGTAAAACTCACATCCTTGAGGGCATCGGTTCCTGAGTGATCATATGAAAAGCTTACTCCATGGAATTCAAGCTTTTTACCGGAAAGATCCGGAGTTATTGAATGTTGAGCTGAGGACCTGCTTGACGGGGTTTCATGGGTATCAAGGATCTTGTAGATAGATGCCGCGGCGGTGACCCCTGCCATCCCGGCATGATAGCGCATGCTCAAATTACGCATTGGCAAATAGAACTCCGGCGCCAGCAGCAGGATGAAGAATGCGTGTTGAAAGTCTATTTGATTATAAAGCAGCCGCAGCCCGATCTCGACTGCCACAACCGCAGTTGCGATGGTTGCTATCAATTCAAGTGTAAAAGCGGATAGAAACGTGACCTTCAGTACATTCAAGGTACTTGCCCGATAATGATCACTCACCTTCTTAATCTCTTCCAACCGGTCTTGAGTTCTACCGAGCAGTAAAAGGGTTTTTAATCCGCGGATTGAGTCCAGCAGAAAATCACCCATTTTCTGAAGTCTGGTCCATTGCTTCCTGGTGACTGACTCCGCCATCCGACCGATCAGGACCATGAAAACTGGGATTAATGGTGCAGTAGCCAGGAAAATGATTCCGGTTAACAGGTCGAGTGGAAAAACCACAAACAAAATGACCAACGGCAGCACAACCGCAAGGATCACTTGCGGTAAAAATTGACTGAAATAGCTTTCAAGCGCATCCACTCCTTGCAGGAGCGTTGCTGCCACTTCGCCGGTCTTTTGGTTTTTCAGCCAAATAGGCCCGAGGCTATTTATTTTTAGTAAAAGGGATTGCCGTACATCGTGTTTGATTTTTTCCGCCAGGCGGCCCGCGAGCCATCCATTGGAAAAAGTGAAAAAAGCTCTGAAGAAGATGATGATCAGAATGATTTTGAGTAAAGGCAAGACCTCAGGCAGCGAAGCTTGTAGAAGAAAAGCGTGGTCCACCACCCGGCTGAGCTGCCAGGATTGGAATACAACGAGTACGCTGGCAATAACACCAGTCAGTACGACCAGCGAATAAAGGACTCCTCTTTCAGTGGAAAGCTTGATCAACCGTCGGTGCAAATCCATTTATCCATTTTGCCTGAATTTCGATTAATCGTCAAACAACACAGGGAGTGGTCATCAGACCACTCCCCGTGTTCTTGTTGTTTAATTTCCGTTTTAGGGTTGAGTTGTAGGTAGTGGAGCATTCGTTTCACGGTACTGCCGTATTGCCTGGCGGATAGCTTTTCCGGCGTCCACCATCATCTGCCTGGTTGACGTGAGAGCATCATGAACTCGTAGAACCGTGTCTTTCGCAGTTTGGATATCGGTAACCTTTCCATTATCTGCAAACCCGGCGTGAGCAGCCACCAGTCGTGCAGCCACTGCGTGAGAAGCATTGATGTCAACGATCGCACTCTCAAATGCTGCGAGGGCTGCTTCCAGGCTGGAAACATCTTTGCCTTTGGCTTTCAATGCATCAATCCGTTCCTGGGCTTTTTCGGTCAGGCGGTCCATCTTCAGGATATTTTCTGCCTGGCGCGTGAGTGCTGATTTTTCGCGGTCAAAATTGTTTTCGAGCCTTTGCTTGGCTAATCCAAGTTTCTCACCGTTGCCTTGTGGAGGATCATCATTCAATCCTTCCGCAGACGCGGAGCTGTTCGGAAACGCGAACAAAAATGCACCTGCCAGGAAAACTACCACTAGACCCGAACTTAGAACTTTCATTAGTTTTTTCATCATTCATCTCCTTTTCTATTTGATTACAGTCGAAGTATAAAAGTTGGAGATGATGTGGGTATTATCAGCATGTAAAATCTCTGTAAAAATTAGGCGAACTGCAACATGAACAGGACGTCTTTAAGCGCGGTTGCAAACACTTCAGTCATAATATTGTCTTCAACTTTGTAATATCCGCCATAAACCCCATCCCCGATAGCTTTCTTTACCTCCCCTGAATTGAGGATCGCATCTGTGACGAATGGCGTTTTTTCGCCATCTGGAATTGCGCCTGTTCGCACAAACGGGAAAGCTTCGATCCAACCTGCGTGAAACGTCTTTAAGTGGTGATTCTCTGCCACCGCAGCCACATTTGGAGCTTTCCACCATTCATACCATGTGAGTTTCAGCTCCTTAAGCTCATTCGCCAGTTCACCGAGCGATACCTTGGCAGGTGTGTTCCCGCCGTGTCCATTAAGGATGACAATACGTTTGAATCCCTGGTGATAAACCGACCTGACCATGTCCTCAACAACCTTCAGCAGGGTATCCACGCGGAGGCTGATCGTACCAGGGTAATCTGCAAAATAGGAAGAGCAGCCAAAATTGAGCGGCGGCGCTACTAGTACTCCTGACTGCTGGCTCGCAGCATCTGCCAGCGCCAGGGGAATTTTTACATCGGTACTTGTGGACAAAAAACCATGTTGTTCCGTTGCGCCAAGGACGATCAAAAGGCGGTCATCCTTTTTCAGGTAATTTTCAATATCCATCCAGTTCATTTCACCAAGTCTCATTTTTTCTCCTTGATCTACTTGATGGCACCATAAAATAAACCCGACCGGAATCTTCCCCCGGTCGGTTATTTACTATATCACAATATTTACAAGTCTTCCTTTTACGTAGATCACCTGGCGTGGTGGTCTGCCTTCCAACACCTTTTGGATCAAACTACTGCCAAGTGCAGCAGCCTTCGCCTCATCCTCAGTGACATCCGCGGCGACAGTCACCCTGTCGCGAACTTTTCCGTTCACCTGCACCACCAGGATGATCTCATCCTGGGCAGCGGCTGCTTCATCCACCTTTGGCCACGATTGTAAATGAATGGAATAGGCATGCCCTGTTCGCTCCCATAACTCTTCACTGATGTGAGGAGCCACCGGCGCCAGCAGCTTGAGATAGATTTCTACGCTTTCTTTCCAGGCCGGCGTGTCGTAGGTTTCCCCCTTCACCCGCTGCATTTCGTTTAAAAGTTCCATTAACCCTGAAATAATCGTGTTGAATTCTAATTTCTCAAAGTCATTGGTGACCGATCTGACCGTCTGATGTGTCTTCCGCCGTAATGCTTTCAGGCTGGCTTCCGAAATCTTAACCTCTCCAGACGATTCGAGAATTGTTGTCCAAATTCGCCTCATCCAGCGCGAAGTACCGTCAATCCCGCCGCTGCTCCATGGTCCGCCCATGTCCCAGCGCGAGAAGAACATCAAAAATGCGCGCAGGGTATCTGCCCCGTAGCTCTTCACCAGGTTATCCGGTGCGATGACATTCCCCCGGCTCTTGGACATCTTCTCGTTATCTTCTCCCAGCACAATTCCCTGGTTGCGCAGTTTGAGCATCGGTTCACGCCCTTCCGTGATGCCAATATCCCGCATCGCTTTATGGAAAAAGCGTGTGTAGATCAAATGCATGTTGGCATGTTCGATGCCGCCCGTGTAGATATCTACCGGCATCCAGTAATCGTATTCCTTCGGGTCAAATGGACCTTTGTCATAATTTGGGCTCAGGTAGCGCAGGTGATACCAGGAGGAGCACATGAATGTGTCCATCGTGTCCGTTTCCCGCTCGGCTTTCCCGCCGCACTTTGGACAAGTGGTAAAACGCCAGGTGGGATGCAGTTTGAGCGGACTTTCTCCGGTCGGTTTCCATTCCACATCATCCGGCAGTTTCACCGGCAGTTGGTCATCCGGGACGGGCACTTCACCGCACTTATCGCAATACACCATCGGGATGGGTGCTCCCCAGTAGCGTTGCCGCGAGATCAGCCAATCCCGTAAACGGTAGTTCGTCCAGGGTTTTCCCACACCTATTTTGACAACGTAATCAACCGAGGCATTAAATGACCTGTCGCCAGGGGTACCTGTGAGAGGGCCTGAGTTAACCATCATGCCGCTGGCTGGTAATGGGTTGGTCAGGTCTGCGCCATCAACGATGGATACTTCAGTGGGTTGGATGACCACTTTGACTGGCAGATCAAAAGCTCTCGCAAAAGCAAAATCACGTTCATCATGGGCTGGGACAGCCATGATGGCTCCCGTACCGTAGGTCATCAATACATAATCAGCGATCCAAATTGGAATTTTCTCGCCGTTAACCGGGTTGATGGCAAAACTGCCGGTAAATACTCCGGTCTTTTCCTTATCCGAAGCCTCCCGTTGAATATCTGTCTGCCGTGAAGCATCCAGGATATATTGTTCCACCTCTGCCTGCTGCTCGGGCAGGGTCAATTTTTGTACCAGTGGATGCTCAGGAGCAAGCACCATGAAAGTAACGCCCCATAATGTATCCGGTCGGGTGGTGAATACCTGGAAAGTATCCCCGCTCTCAGTCTTGAATGTGACCAGTGCGCCTTCTGATTTGCCGATCCAGTTGGTTTGCAGGGTGCGCACTCGTTCAGGCCAATCAATGCCGTCGTAATTGATCAATTCTTCAGCATATCTTGTCGTGCGGAAAAACCATTGGGTCAGATCTTTTTTGATCACCGGGGTACCGCAGCGTTCGCAGTGCCGGTCTTCGCCCCACACCTGCTCACGTGCCAGTGTGGTATTGCAGTTTGGGCACCAATCCACCGGGGAGAGTTTCCGGTATGCCAGATCATTTTTAAATAACTGTGTGAAAAACCACTGGGTCCAGCGGTAATACTTCTCATCCGAGGAGATAATCTCTCTACGCCAATCGAACATGGCTCCCATGGTGCGGAATTGCTTGCGCATCTTCTCAATATTGGTATAGGTCCACGTTCGCGGGTGGATGTTGTGTTTGATGGCTGCGTTTTCTGCCGGCAAACCAAAAGCATCAAAACCCATCGGGAAGAGCACATTGTAACCGTTCATCCGCTTGAAGCGCGCTTGCGCATCCGGCGGGGTGATGGCGTACCAGTGTCCGATATGAAGATCCCCGGAGGGGTAAGGAAGCATGGTGAGGGCATAATACTTGGGTTTGGATTCATCGATATTGGATTCGTATAACTTATCCTCAGCCCATTTCTTCTGCCATTTGGCTTCGATCTCATTGGGGTTAAAAATAGGTATCTCTGAGTGCGTCATTCTATCTCCTTTGCTGCCGTGTTAAAACAAAAACCCCTCTCCGGTCAGGGACGAAGGGGCTCTCCGCGGTACCACCCTGGTTGTCCGGGTTACCCGGACCACTCAAGACGCGATAACGGGCGCACCCGTGGCCAGCTACTGTTTTCACCGGCAAGCTATCCCTTGCGGGAGTTCAGGCGAGTTCGGTCTTGGCGTTCCGCAACACCTATCGGGTTTGCACCTCACTCTCCCGAATCGCTGGCGGATGACCTACTACTCCTGTTATTGCTTTGGTGGACCCAGGGAGGTTCGAACTCCCGGCCTCCTCAATGCCATTGAGGCGCGCTCCCAACTGCGCTATGGGCCCAGGGTGTTGCCTGTTTCTCGAGCCTGTCTTGCCAGTGGACCTGGGGGGATTCGAACCCCCGGCCTCTTCAGTGCGATTGAAGCGCGCTCCCAACTGCGCTACAGGCCCTTTGCTAAATGCAGAAAGGATTTTACCCGAAATGCAGACGTCTTGTCAAGGCACAGCAATGAATTCAGGACAGTCTGATTAATTACTCTAGTGACTTCAACGTCCCCAATATCTCCCTGCACAAATCCAGGTTTCCCTGCGCATTGATCTCAAGGTATCGGTCACCGATGGTTGTCAGGCTGAAAAGAATCTCTGTTCCATCTGTACCCTTCATCAGCAGGTCGACCACGGCTCGTCCATCTGCCAATTCCCGCGTCGATTCATCCAGGATCACCAATCCACTCGCTTCCCAGGCAAGTTTCCGCTGTGCGGTCCAGGCGGAGAGGTCATTCTTTGGGTCCCAAGCATAGCGCAATAAAACAACACGGGACCCTCCATCAGCGAGCGTCTCAATCGTTGAACCGGGCGAAAGAAGTACCGTCTGCGAGCCGCGGTCGCCAATCACCTGTTCCGGTACCAGCGTCCAATCGGATGGATACTGAAATGCGATCTTGCCGGATGAATCTTCATACGAGATTGGAGAATACGATAACGCAGGCGTTGCTTCAATCGTCGGAGTGGGCAATACCACTTCTGTTGCACCAAGGGTTGAAGTTGGGGCTGCGATTTCAATTGCCGGGCTGCATGCTGCCAGGCTGACGGCGAACATTACCAATAAACCGATTCGTATTTTCATTCTCATTCCTTTTTCACCTATAAAGTTATCATTAAGTGGACGACTTTTCTCGCCGAAAGTTTCAATATTTAGAAGTGATTTTCTGTATCAAAACACAGTGCTCTCCGGGATAAATACTTTACGTCTGTCTAGCCTTCAGGCTATAATTTCAGAAGGAGATTCTAACATGACATCACAGCGATATTCCCATTTGCTCGATCTGATGCAAACCAACGGCGTTGATGCCGTAGCGATCAATCCTGGCGCCACCCTCACCTACCTGACCGGGCTGCATTTTCACCTGATGGAAAGACCGGTCATATTGCTTTGCAAACAGGGTCAGCAGCCGGTTTTAGTTTTACCCGAACTCGAATTGGGAAAAACACAATCCTCTTCCATCCCCGTAACTCCATTTACCTATGGTGATGTTCCCTCCACCTGGCCGGCGGTGATCCAGCGCGCTTTGCAGTCTCTGTCCCTTGAAAAAAGTGTCACTGCTGTTGAGCCCACCCGGCTGCGCTTCATGGAAATCGATTTCCTGCAAAAAGCAGCGCCTGGACTCCTATTCAAAAATGGTGACGCAATTTTCAACTGGCTGCGCATCCAAAAAGATGCAGGTGAGATCGAAGCAATGAGAAAAGCAGTGGAAATCGCGCAAAATGCCCTTGCTGTCACTCTGCCCGCCATCCACGCAGGGGTGACCGAAATCGAGATCGCCAGCCGGCTGACCATTGAGATGCTTAAAGCGGGTTCAGCTACGGAATTACCCTTTCAACCCATCGTAGCTTCAGGTCCCAACAGCGCCAACCCTCACGCTGGTCCCACCGATCGTAAACTCGAAAATGGCGACCTGCTGGTAATTGACTGGGGCGCGACCTGCGGAGATTATTTTTCAGATCTTACCCGCACCTTTGCCATTGGGAGTCTTTCAGACGACCTGAGGCAAATTTATGAAACGGTAAAAACCGCCAACGCTGCCGGTCGCAAAGCTGGTCAGCCGGAGATCCTCGCGGGAGAGATCGATCGTGCCGCCCGCGCTGTCATCGAATCAGCGGGCTATGGGCAATACTTCACCCACCGTACCGGGCACGGATTGGGGATGGAAGCTCATGAGACCCCTTACATGTTCGGAAGTAATGAGCTGCCATTAAATACCGGTATGGTCTACACCGTTGAACCCGGCATTTACCTTCCCGGCAAGGGTGGTGTGCGCATCGAAGATGATGTCGTGGTCACTGCTGATGGGAGCGAATCCCTCAGCAATTTCCCCCGCGACCTGCAAATTCTATCCTAATAAAAAGGAGTTAATATGCCCAAAGCAATGACCATCCCTACTGCTGAACCCTTTTTTATCCCCGGCGGGAAAACCGGCTGCCTTCTCATCCACGGTTTTACCGGAACTCCCTTCGAAATGCGGATGCTTGGGGACTCTCTTGCCCGCGAAAAATACACCATCCTGGCTCCCCGGCTGGCGGGTCATGCCACCCGTGTTGAAGACATTTCCCGTTCGCATTGGGAAGACTGGGTCGCCTCGGTAGAAGATGGGCTAAATTTACTCAAAGGCTGCACCGATCAGCAGGTGGTCATGGGGCTTTCCATGGGCGGTGTGCTTGCGTTGATCGCTGCTGCCAGGTTCAACCCTCTGGGTGTGGTCACTTTTTCAGCACCTTCCTCATTGCCTGGTGATCCACGCGCCAAATATCTTCCCGTCCTGAAATACTTCATCCGCAGCGTATCAAAAGGGACACCAGACTGGCATAACCCGGATGCTGCCAAAGACCATGTGGATTATCCCTATTACCCGACTCCGGCGATCATTGAATTGAAAAAATTGATCGATGTGATGCGATCCGAACTGGCTGAGGCAAGAGCACCCGCTTTGTTTGTCCAATCCCGCCAGGATCACAGTATTCCCGCCGACAGCCTGGATACGCTCTACCGGTCGGTATCGTCAACCGACAAGACCAGCTTCTGGGTTGAAAACAGCGGGCATGTGGTCATTCGTGAACCCGAACGGGAAGCGATATTTATTGAAGTTAAAAGATTTCTCGCTCGAATAACGGCTAAATTATGAACCGCAATCTTCTCCTCGTCGCGATTTCATTATCAATTTGGGGGATCGGAGAAGGTCTGTTTATTTACTTTCAGCCTATCTACCTGCAGGAATGGGTTCAGGATCCTCTGCTTATCGGCACCATCCTGGGGGCTATGGGAGTAGCGATGGCTGTTTCGCAAATTCCCGCTGGCTATCTTTCCGACCGGCTGGGTTCACGTGCCGTCATGTGGGTTACCTGGATTCTGGGTACCATCGCCGCCTGGGTAATGGCATTGGCCAATTCTGCCACCGCGTTTATCATCGGCTTGATCCTTTACGGCTTGACCGGTTCCATTCTGGCGCCGATGAACAGTTACATCACAAACGTACGCGGTAAGCTCAGCGTCGGGCGTGCCTTAACCTTTGTTTCAGGTCTATATAACCTCGGCGCAGTGATCGGTCCGATCACCGGCGGGCTGCTCGCGGAAAAATTTGGACTGAAAACAGTTTATTTAGTCGCTGGAGTTCTTTTTATCATCTCCACGGCTATTATTCTGTTCGTTCATAAGAATGATCAACCACATCATTTGGATCAGGAATCCACTCAGGCAAAGGGATTGCTCACGAATTATCGTTTCCTTGGATTCTTGGTGGTCACCCTGATCACCATGTTCGTCCTCTATCTTCCTTCGCCACTTACGCCTAATTTCCTCAAAAACCAGCAGGCTTTTTCAGAAAGTACGATTGGAATTCTGGGGACCTTCGGAAATCTCGGGAATGCCATCGCCGTCCTGGTCTTTGGCAACCTGCGCCCGATCCTAGCCTTCATGATCGGACAGGTGTGGGTTTTGGTATTCACCATTTTGTTCATCAAAGGGAATGCTCCATTTTGGTTCGGACTGGGTTATTTTTTCATGGGAGGGATGCGGTTGAGCAAATCCATGATTCTGACCATCACCCGCTCATTGATTCACCCAGCGGAGACCGGCCTGGCATTTGGAATGGTAGAGACGGTTTCGGCATTTGCGGTCATCGTCGCGCCGGTCATCGCAGGGGCGCTGTATAAACAGGATGCCTGGTTGATCTACAAAGTTCCTTTCTTCGCCATACTAGGCGTCCTGGTGATTAACTTCGTCATTTTCAGGGTTTATCGGAGAAAACAAAAAAATGCCGCTGCAGTATAAGGTGTTTACCCTCGGTCAAATGCAAAACAACACAATAGTCATTTTTGATGACGATTCTTTAAGAGGGTACATTGTTGACCCATCCTTTCAAAACCAACCGGTTCTTGATTTCATTAATCAACAGGGATTAATTATCGAAAAAATCATTTGTACACATGCCCATTTTGATCATTTTGCCGGCGTTCCATTCTTTAAAGATTTAATATCACCCAGCCCTGTGGTGGCAATTGACTCTAAAGATCTTTCTCTGTGGCGTGATGGCGGCGGTTCCAGGAAATTTAATTATTTGATCAAATTACCTCCTGAACCAGATGAATTTCTTTCGGACGGTCAGGTGTTATCTCTGGGTGAGCAGCAAATCGAAATCCATGAAGTTCCGGGGCATTCCCCCGGATCAATTATCCTTTACCTACCTTTGCTAAAAGTAGTGATCAGCGGTGATACCATTTTTCTTGAGAATATTGGAAGAACTGATTTTGCTGATGGAGACCACGATCTACTTCTTGCTGGTATCAGGTTAAAAATTCTAACGCTGCCGGATGATGTGTCCATCATCCCCGGTCACGGTGAAATCACCACTATTGGACACGAAAAACAGTTCAATCCCTTTTTCAATTTTTAAGGAAAGAAATCCATTGCGATTGATTTATAATTGCGCGGTTAGGAGTGCAATAGTTGTTAATGAAAAAGAACTTAAAAGTCCTTACTGCCATCCTTCTCGTTATCATCCTCACTTCCGCCTGTGGAAAATCCGGCCAGGCTGGTTTCTCATTTTTTAAACCTACTCTTACCAGCACTCCAACACTGACTGCGACTGCAACAGCCACAATTACTCCCACAACTACCCCAACTGCAACGGTGACCCTCACCCCCACCATCACTCCAACTCCAACCCCCGCGTTTATCACGGTCGAAAAAGGGGATATTACCGTGCCCATCCTTCTTTATCACCATATCACTTCTGCCCTGGATGGCAACCGCTACAACATTGATCCTGCAATTTTTGAAGAACAGATCAAGTGGTTGTATGACAACCATTACACCACGATCAACGTCTCCGAAGTCGCTTCTCTAATTCTAAATGGCGGACAAATCCCGCGACGCCCGGTTGTCATCACCTTCGATGATGGCAACCTCGATGTCTTTGAAAACGCTTATCCCATTCTCCAAAAATATGGGTTCTCCGCCACCTTTTATATCGTTGACCGGTATATTAATGGAAAGGATATGATCTCCACGGAACAGGTCAAGGAATTAATCGCGCAGGGTTGGGAGATCGGCTCACATAGCAAAAACCACACTGACCTCACCACCGACGGCGCCGACCTTGAAACCGAGATCCGGTTATCCAAACTTGACATGGAAGATCGTCTCGGTGTACCCATCAATTCCTTTGCTTACCCATTTGGACAGGTAAATGAAAATGTGATCAATAAAACAATCCGCTCGGGCTATACCTCCGCCGTTGGCCTTGGAGAACAGATCGCCCACGGATTTTCTGATGTCTTCTATCTCAATCGGATCGAGATTCAGGCGAATTACACCATGGAGAAATTCATCAGTCTTCTTCCCTGGTCGGGACCCCTTCAATAGCAAAATGGGCTGCTAAAATTGGCAGCCCATTCTTTTTCCATTTTTAGGTTATTTGGCAAATTCAACCGCGCGTGTTTCACGGATGACTGTCACCTTGATCTGCCCAGGGTACTGCATGGTTTCTTCCACTTTTTTGGCAATATCGCGTGCCAGCCGGGTGCTTGCCAGGTCATCGATCTCTTCAGGTCTCACGATGATGCGCACTTCCCGTCCAGCCTGGATGGCATAACTCTGCTGAACACCCTTGAAGGAATTGGCGATCTCCTCAAGTGCGCGTAATCGTTTGATATATTGTTCCAGATCCTCTCGGCGGGCGCCGGGTCGTGCACCAGAAATGGCATCCGCGCTTTCAACTATAACCGCCTCAAGTGATTCCTGTTCAACTTCGTGATGATGGCTGGCCATGGCATTGACGACCTTGGGATGTACCCCATAGCGGCGGGCAAATTCAGCCCCCAGCTGTGCGTGAGTTCCTTCGGTGTTGTGATCCATGGCTTTTCCAAGGTCGTGCAGCAAACCACCAGCCCGGGCGATCTCAACATCAGCGCCAAGTTCTGCAGCCAATACTGCTGCCAGTTTTGAAACTTCAATTGCATGCGCCAGTTGATTTTGACCATAAGAGGTACGAAATTTTAACCGTCCCAACATCTTGAGCACTTCAGGGTGCACGCCTGCCACGCCTGCGTCAAACGCTGCCTGCTCGCCGGCTTCCACGATGGCTCGTTCAACTTCCTTCTCTTCCTCCGCCAGTACTTTTTCAATGTGAGCCGGGTGGATACGTCCATCCTGGATTAACCGATCCAGCGAGCGTCTGGCAATCTCACGCCGGACGGTATCAAAGCAGGAGATGGTAACAGCTTCGGGGGTATCATCCACGATCACATCCACTCCGGCTGCCTGCTCAAAGGCGCGGATATTTCGTCCGTTACGTCCGACGATGCGGCCTTTCATCTCTTCATTGGGAAGGGTCACAAGTGAAGTCGACACGCTTGCAACGTGTTCGGAAGCAACCCTCTGGATGGCGTCCGTGATCATCTCGCGGGCGCGTTTGTCGCCTTCGGATTTGGCTTCCATTTCGATTTGCCGGATGATACGCGCCATGTCGCTGCGGGCTTCTTTTTCTGCCTCACTTAACAAAACCTGCTTGGCTTCTTCCATGCTCATCTGACCAATCTTTTGTAGCACTTCGAGTTCATCGGAATAGAGTTTTTCAATTTCAGTGGATCGTTTATCCAATGCACTTTGGCGTTTGTTCAGGTTCTGTTCTCTCAATTCCAACCGTTCAATGCGCGCGTCTAGTTCGGTACGGCGTTTTTGCAGACGGTCGTCTTCACGCGCGATGTCCTGTCTGCGGCGGCTGATTTCAATTTCGGAGTTCTGCATTAATTTGAGCGCCTTATCACGTCCTTCAATTTCGATAGACTTGCTTTTTTCTTCCGCCGCTTTCACAATATCTTCAGCAACCGATTTTTGTTTTTCCTTGTACTGTCGGATAAAAATCCTCACAAAGATGACAGTTAAAACCGCAATTAATGCCAGGCTTACCAAAACAATGATCGTTATTAAAAGTTCAAGTGGTAGTCTCATTCTCAAAGTTCCTCATTTTCCAGTTAGTTTTCGTCCTTCTGCATTTCCTGCCACACCCTTTTTACCGTGGAAGAAACCACGTCGTAAGAAAAACCCTTACGAAGCAGGTGCGCCATCACTTTTTTTTGAAAAACCTGCCATTCCAATCCGGAATATCGATTTTTCAATTTAACAGCAGCGTTGTAAGCAAGGACCTCGTCATCTGCAGAATTTTTTAATGCTTCCTCAATTGCTTCTTCGTTAATTCCTTTATTCTTAAGTTCATACCTTATCAATCGCTGACTGCGTGGGTGAAATTCGTTCCGGTTTTCCACCCAGGATTCTGCGAACCGATCGTCCTGAACGACCTGGCTCTCACGCAGCTTTTCAACCACCCCTTCGATTTTTTCTTTATCAAATCCTTTCTTGCTTAGTTTTTCCCTTAATTCTTTTTCCGTTCGCGGTCGAAAATCCACCAGTTTTAATGCTGCTTGTAAAACCTTTTCTTTTGTATCCTTTTCAACCAGTTCATCGATTTGTTGTTGATTCAGAACTTTTCCCGGTTCAAGCCAGGCTGCAACTAATCTGGATAGGCTGAAACTGTATTCCCCATCCAGGTAAATATTAAGCCTGTTTGGGTTTCGATTCTGTGCTGCAATAGCGGTGATACGTCTATCCATCATAAATTAAACAAAACAGCCAGAACAAAATCACCGGCTGTTGGAGTGCTTTGGCAAATTAACTATTGAATTGGAATTTGAATTGCTAAAGATGCATCAGGGTTGAAATGATTGGATACATTGATCCACAAAATAGAGATTGTTAATTAATTTCCTTTTTTTCATCTATTCCGCAATCTCAGGTTAAAATACCCATAACTAGCCGACCCTGTTCAGACAAAACTCAAACTCCAATTGGAGTAAATTGCTTCCAGCCAAACCAAACCAACAGCAAAACTATACGAACCGGGCATAAAAACCCTTGTTTATTATTATACATTATTTTGATTTTTCAGTGAATAATACTCTTTTTACTGTCAGGGGAGTAATTTCATGCTAGAATTTATTCATGACTTCGAAAAATGCACATACGATCGACCCTAAGAAGCGTCATAAAACCCAAATGATCACTCGCGTCTACATTCCCCTGGCTCTAGTAAGTCTTCTGGTTTTAGGGACAGGAATATTTATTACATTAAAATCTACGGGTGATGCTTCCATCAGTCAAACCTGGGCTTCTGTGGGGGAACTTATGTTAATCGTTCCCCTGGTTATTCTCAGCATTTTTTTTCTGACCGTTTTAATCCTGGCTGTGATCGGAATGAGCAAAGCCAACCGTGCTATGCCGAAAATCCTTCGAGACGCAGGAAATAAACTGGTGGGTGTAAATGAAAGATCCCAAAAATTTATTACCAACCTGGCATCCCCGGTTATCAAAACCCGTTCAGTTTATGCTGGAGTCAAAGGGTTGTTCAATGCATTCAAAAATAGACTACGGAGGTCCTGATGGAATCGGATAATAAATGGAAAACACTCGTCCTGTTCATCGGCGGTCTAGCCGGTCTGGTCACAGGGCTGGCTGCTGCCGCACTGATCATAAAACGCCGTGAAACCACGGGTGCAGGTTTTAAATTGAATTCCGGTGAAGGCTTTAAGATTGGTATGGGGGTGGTCGGATTGCTAAGGCAAATCTCTGAGACTGGTCTCAAGAAATAACCCACATCCCCTTCGTCAAGAAGGGGATTTTCTCCATGGTAAGAAAACAGATCCTCGATTGCGTTGTAGTTGGCCGCATATGCCGGCAAACGATTTTTCCCTTGAACAAACGGGTCCAGGAGAATATCATCGCCGGACCAGCCTTGTATGCAGTTGCAGGTGTTCGCTCCCTGATGGAAAACGTGGGTGTAATTAGCGCCTTTCCGAACCAGCACTTGAAGGAATTGACCGACCTTTTACGTAAATACTCCATTGATGAAACAGGAATTATTCAAGATACAAACTCCAAGAGTCTGAGTCAGTTTTTCGGCTACACTTTTGCCTATTCCCAACCCAGTAATACACCTATCCCTTTTTTTTCAGCCATGCAAATGCCCCTGCCTGTCTCAATGCATTCAGGTGATCTCCAAAGGATGGGTGACCCCATATCTTCCAGATATTATCCTTCTGAACTATCTGAGGTTTATCTCAATGCCTCAGCCGCCCATCTTTGTGCTGATGAGTTGGACCACCAACTGAAAGCCAGCGCCTTGCTGGATAAAGCAGCAATAAGCGTGTTAACTTTATTGTCCAATCCAAATTACATGGTCCCTTCACGTTGGGAAATGGTAATGAATATGATGAATGGATTGACAGCATTCATTACCACCCCAGCCGAATTAATCTCATTGTTTAAGAACCGCACAAATAACCTTGACGAAATGGAAATGATCTTGCATACCCATGGATGTGAAAATTTAATTCAGGTTAAACAAGCTGAAGGTTTTGAACTGGTGAATTTTCAAAAAAAACAGAAATCGCTCATCCCGATATACCCATCTGAGATCATTGATCCCACCGGAATGACAGAAGCTTTTTGCGGTGCGTTGCTTGCGGAATTAAGACATTCCCATGACCCGATTCGTGCAGTAATCCGGGGAAGCGTGGTGGCATCCATTAAAGGGGAAGGATGCGGACCATTTTATCCGCTGGATTCCATACCTGGACTAATCGAAGCCCGCATTGAGAGAATCAAAGACTGGGTAAAAACGATTTGATTCATTATTACCAGAGCATTCATCCAAACCGATCGTTTACCTTCGTCAATCGCTTCATTTTTTCGTCCCACCAGAATTTAATTGAAGTCTTTAAAATCTTGTTTGAAATTGCTTTTCCTTTAAGTCCATTCACAGTATGTTTTGAATAGGTTTGTAGTTGATACTCTTCCAATAGGAAAATTATTTCCTTATCAAGAGTTGGAATATGGTTGACCAGAAGCGCCGCAATTTCTCTGGCAGTATTGCCTGGTCCGATCTTCTCACCCAATAGCCGCAGGCTGAATTCGATAACTGAAAAATTCCGTTCAACCTGTGACAATCCCATTGTCTGAAACCAGAAACCGATCAACGGAATCCGGTAAACCCGTTTCATCATGACAGCCAATCCATCTCGAACTGACCTTTTGACCGCTTTCCAGTTCTTTCCTGCTTTGATCCCTAAGAATAACGCTCCAAAACCTACGAGTAAACCCGCCAGGCTGACCATGATGATCCCAAAAAGGGAGAGTTTCCTGGGTAAAGGTCGATTTCCATCAGTACCCGTTTCCATTTGTTCAAGCAACAGGTTCGCCCGGTCTTCTCCAGTGAATCCGGTGGAATTGCGGTCTAGCTGCTGTTCCAGAGATCCTGCGGAAATATCGACACTACTCGTTGAATTGGTAGATGATGGCATCCAATCCAGACTCGCCAAAGCAGGGGTCGGCTCAAAGGGAATCCAGCCATATCCCGGGAAGTACACCTCCGGCCAGGCATGGCTGTCATTCATTTGAACCGTAAAGCTATCACCAGTTTCCGCCAGCATGCCCTGGGCATATCCAACTGAGAGCCTGGCAGGGACACCGGAAAGGCGCAGCAGGAGAACTTCTGCTGAAGCAAAGTAATTACAGAACCCTTTTTTATAATCAAATAAAAACCAATCCACCGGATCTGCTTTTTTAGGCGGAGTCGGAATTACCCCCTGGTATTCAAAATTAGTCCGTAAATACTGTGTCACTGCAACCGTCATATCAAATGGTGTTGCTTTGCCTGAGGTGATCTGGCGGGATAAAGTGACCATCCGGTCCGATATTCCCTCTGGAAGCTGTAAATAACGGTCAATTACCCAATCAGGATAAACTGTCCCCGCAATACTGAGCTGCTCACTGGTTGGTAGTGACAACACTGTATCAAACCGGTAAATCTCTTTCTCCTTCAGTCCCGGATCCATGAAATACCCTATGACTTCTTTATCATAGATAGATTCAGTAGCAATAGCAGCAGCAACACTTCGGCTGAAACTGGTGACCTCTCCAGTGGTGTAAACCTGGGTTAATTCCGGCAATAATGATTGCGCCCAAACTTTCATAGAGATCTGAGAAGCCCCTGTTTTTTTGGGGGTTATTTTTTCAAGAGGACGGTAAACCTGTTTATATGAATTGCCGATTGTCCAGGTTTTATTGAAATAGGTGCTGTAAGATTTCCCGCGCCAATAAAAAGGATAATTCGTTGTAGTATTCGTACTGGTTTGGATATACAGTACCGGTTCGTCTCCCAGGATTTGACCTGTTCCCAGTGGGAAATCATCCGCGATTTGATCCTCCTGGTTAAACTGGTTCTGGTCTAATGCAAAAAACGCATTCTCAAACTTTTGGGTAAATAGCTCCCACTTTGTTGTAAAACTGGTTTGACTAACTGTCGGGGTGACAAATATGTGCACAATCCGGGGTAAAAGGAGTGCAGCGAAACCCGTTATTAATCCAATTGTGAGTACTCCACGCATGAAATCAAATTCGGTTTCACTACCAACATTCTCTTCCGAATCGTTGATCTCCCTGCGCAGCCTCAGGAATACGCTCCTTCCCAGTAGAATGATCAAAACAACTGCGAACGCCCAGGAATAGAATGCCCGGCGCGGGTCAGGCTGATAATGTTCGATTACAAGGACCCCAAACCCGAGTAATACCAGTGGAATCCATGGCCTGCCTGAACGCATGATCGAAAGACCAGTGGAAATCCCCACAATCCAAAATAATGCGCCAACAACCAGCAGAAAGAGGATTGAATCTGTAACAGGCTGGCTGCCGAGTAATTGAGCCGTGGTGGTATTAAGTCTTTCCCATAGATCCAGGATCCTTGGGATAAATCCTGCCTTTTCACTCAACAAATAGATGAATGAAAAACCAAATAGAATTACACTTGAAATAACGGAGAATAGAGAGATCAACAACCAATGAACTCGCCATCGTCCAAGAATGTACCCGACTACTGCTCCTAATAATAAAAGCCATCCGACCACATCAAGGTGTTCAGCCCAATCCGTCAATCCCAAACGTGCCGATGCGAGTAGAAACAGAATGAAAACGCATAATGCTGAAAACCAATCGAATGGATTCGGAGGGTTCTTCTTCATGGCTTTATTGTACAATTTAGACAGGGTAAAATAACTTCCATTAGTCGATTTATATAAATGTCAGGAGAAACCATGTCATCATTATTCCCAATCGAGATTAATTTCACATTATTTTTACAGGCGCTTGGTAATTGGTTATCCGGACCATTCAAGTTGATCACGTCTCTCGGAAATGAAGAATTTTACATCCTGATCCTGCCGTTTCTCTTCTGGTGTGTAAATTCCGTTATGGGAATACGCGCGGGCGTAATGCTCCTGGTCAGTGGAGGGATAAAGGATTTTCTAAAAGTGGTTATCCACACCCCGCGTCCATACTGGGTGGACACACGGGTGAAAGCGATCACATCGGAGACATCTTTTGGTATGCCTTCCGGGCACTCCATGGATGCTGCCAGCATCTGGGGAGTAATTGCCGTGAGCATAAAACGCCGCTGGGCAACCTGGCTGGCAATCCTCCTGATCTTCCTCATCGGCTTATCCAGGATCTACCTGGGTGTTCATTTCATACACGATGTTGTTAGTGGTTGGTTAGTGGGTGGATTAATCCTGTGGGGATACCTGGCTTTAGAAAAAAGGATAGCCCGATGGATTAACCAGAAATCTCTCCTCATACAGGTTCTCCTGGCGTTTTTACTATCCATGACGATTATTCTATTGGCACTTCTTGCCCGTCTGCTCGTAGGTGGATGGCAAATGCCAGTCGAATGGACGCACAATGCGTTTATTGCAAGTGAAACAACACTTGATCCATTCGACATGTCAGGGTCCGTGACCCTTGCCGGCGTTGCCTTTGGATTTTTAGGCGGACTGGCTTACTGGGTGAAACGATATGGTTTGCCCGAAATTGGCAAAAAGACGTACAAGTTGATCTTCCGGTACTTGCTTGGCATGGCTGGGCTGGCGGTAATTTACGTGGGATTAAAAATGGTCTTACCGGAAGAACCCGTATTGCTAGGCCAGGTTATGAGGTATATCCGTTACGCTTTGATTGGAGTCTGGGTTACCGCTATTGCGCCATTAATATTTAAGAAATTAAAGATTTAACCATCTTTTTAACATGTTATCCGTATAATATATGTAGAGATTATTAAGGAGGAAATGATGAGAAGTTTTAGAAGGTTTTTACTCGGATTGGTCACCGGCGCTGTGGTTGGAGGAGTACTGGCGTTGTTATTTACTCCCTCTTCCGGCGGCGAAACCAGGGCCAGAATACAAGAGTCCTATACTCATATTCGCAACGAGGTGAAGGAAGCAGCATCTGCCAAGGCTGAAGGGTTAAAATCAGAATTGGCACGCCTTCAAAAAAAGGTCGTTCCAGATTAAAAGACCCAAATAGAGAAAACCAGTCCACGCCAGGCTGGTTTTTTATTATTTTTCCTTTACAACAACTAAATAATTTGCTGTTTGCCTGGTGAAACGATTGGACGCACTTACGATCAGCACAGTGTCCCATGTGGAAGAATTTGCTTTTACATCCATCACCAATGATTCTCCTGCATTTACTACGTAATTTGTGACAGGTGTATTTGGATCATTTGTATTGATCAGCGATACAAGAAATGTCTGGGGTAACACATTCTCAATGAGAATGAATCCTTCAGGAATCCATCCAACAGCGTCGGTTTCAAAATCTGCCTGGTAATTGATCGCAGGAATCGCAACGTTATCCAGGGCAAACCCATCTCCGGTCACCGCACCGTCTGTCACGTAATCAAAGCTTATTGTCACTTTTTTCCCTGCAAAATCCGAAAGGTCCACTATCTCGTTCATCCATTCGTCAGTCTGCCCGTTATAGGCGCAGCCATATGAATTTCCAGTGGGGTTATTTCTAGTGCAGGATGGCGTATCCACGATCTGCCAGGAGCCGCCATCTATCGATGCCATCAGGTAAAGATAATCATAATCAGTCTCGATGTCGTACCAGAAATCATAGGTCATCTGGATCGGTGCAGTAACACCTGTGAAATCAAATTCCCGACTTAATACAATATCGGAAGAATCCCCCCTGTTTGACCACCAAAATTTACTATGCTCTCCAGTCGGGAGAGGCATCACATCCACAACCGGTTGCCCGGAAAAAGTTACTTCGTAATTCCCACTGCAACTGAAAGAAATATAATCTGAACCATACTGATGGACATCTCCATTAACGGTTGCATTGGCGCAATCATAAAGCGTTTGGGTTGGACCCATTTTCGGGCCGCTCGTGTAAGTGTTGTAATCGTATCTGCCATCACCAATGGTTTTATCCTTTAGATAGTTAGCCGCTACCCAATCAGAGAAAAACTTGTCAGCAGTTTCCTGTTCACCCGTCGACGAGTCTTTGATTTGTTTGCCAATCATCACCTTATCGATACTGACCAGTCCATTTTCCGGATCAGAAACAACAGCCCGCGTAAACTCTTCGCCAAAACGGTCCAGCATATATGTAACAAACAGGAAACTTGCTCCATAATGGGCATCCGTCTCGTTCGGGTCACCAGGCCAGTAATTTAGTTGAAGGTCAGGATCATAACTGAACAGGTAATCAAATCCGCCGGCATCATACCCGTTTAATAATGTGGCCAATTCAGAGAACCCCTCGTTTAACCATAATTCCTCGTTGGCGTCATGGTACCCGTGGATCAGGTGCTGCATTTCATGTGCCATGACACTCAGGGTATATGGATCACTCAACGATTGGCTCTCGGCGCTGAGATAAAACATTTCATGCGCATTTGAATACTCGTGCGCGATCGGTAATACCACGTCTGAGGAAGAGTTGTACCCGGCGACTTGTCCACCCAGTCCGTTTCCATAAAAAATATATAAGTGCGGGTCATTATCCACCCCGGGGATCCATTCCTTACCAAAGAACTCCTGGTCAGTTGGATAGATCTGGGAGGAAAAACGGTCCATCACCGTTTTCAGATCCCGTTTTGAATACTCGATCCCATCCTCAACCCAAAAATAAATGTCATCGGTTTCATACTGAAGGGACGCCTTCGCCACCCGCGTTTCATTGGTGTCAGTATTGAGAACAAAAAAATTCAAGGTGTCACCAATTTCATATTGGATTGGAGTAGTGGTTAGGTGAGTGGGAATATTCTGTTTCCCTTCGAATTTTTCAGCCAGTTGATTCAAATCCGCCACAGGGATCAGCGTATTTGTAACCAATTCGAGAACCTCATTTGCCGTCTTGATTCTCTCCAGGTCCACCGGGCTGGTAGGCGTTGGCGACAAAGTTGGAATTTCTGTTGGGGTTTCAGTTGCCTCTGGCAGAAACCTGTTCGCAATGAAAAGTATTCCGCCACATAACAAAGCTAAAAAAAAGCAACCGCCAATCACACTCAGCAAAACTACCAGTATTGTTTTTTCAGATTTGTCCATCAGGTTGTTGACTCCATGAGATATTGCTCCAGCGCCAGGTTGCCGCCACAAAACCGAGGGTGAACCAGTAATATGGCAGAGCCAGGCTATCGACACTAAACCCTTCACCAATAAAAGCGATCAGCATGAACACTCCCATCCAGCCGATCACTTCGCTGATTTCTTTCTTTTGCTTGACCATGACAATCGCTGTGATTAGAGTTGTGACGAGAATCGTGATGAACAAAGAAAAACCGATGATACCCGTTTCACCTAAAAGGCGGAACCACAAATTCTTAATATTTAATAAATTATTCGTGCGGTACATCAAGTCACGGGTTTCCGTCAACTGCCAGGCGTATGGTGGAAGATACTTGGGGAAATAAGCTCCGGAAGAATTCAACCCTACCCCGGTTAGCGGGTAATCATTGAAAATATTCCACCCGGTCTGCCAGTAAGCCACCCTTTCTCCAAACTGCAGATTGTCGATGTACTTCACCAGTGAATTATCAGATATAGAAGAAAACTGGAATACGGTTTCCATGCGTGGATCGATCTTACTCAAGGCAAATAAACCGCCGATGCCAATTCCCATATAGACCAGAACCATCACTAGTCCTGTAAACACAGCCAGCAGTGTTTTCCTTTTTACCTGCCATTTTCTAATGATCCATCGAACGAATTGCACGTTTAGACGGATGAACAGGAATCCCACCACTAACATGAAAGAGACCAGTCCGCCCCTGGAAAATGTCAGGAACATTACGACCATTCCCAGTGCAAGGAAGATGTTTTCAAGAGTCAAAAACCAGATCCTCAGTTTGAACGCTGAATATCGCTTAAGAGTCGCTCCAAGCCAATAGGGAAGGTATACAAGGTTGAGCATATGCGCAAGCCAGGAGGGTTCCGAGGCAAATCCGGTGGTGCGTTGATCAAATAGAACAGTAGTGGAAAAAAATCCCTGGATTTGCCGCATCCATTCTGGAAAATCATGCGCGGGCAGCCAGATCACAAACTGCAGGAGAGACCAGCCCAACAACAGCACTCCACCCCAATTGAGCGCCTTTGTCGTGTTCTTGATCAAACTTGAACTTTTGGGAAAGCCAGCCGCGATAACAAAAAATAGAAAACCCATTCCCAATGTCGCAAGGGCTTCAATGGAATTGGATATTGTCGAACTACTCGGGTAGAAGGGTGCTTGCCTGAAAAAAGCCAATGCAACCGTAAAGAGGCAATAAAAAGTGAATAATAAGGCAGGTTTTACCTGGAAAGGGAAACGTCCACCGCGAAGAAGATACACCGGCAGCCAAACAGCTGTTAATAAAAGCACAAAAATTCCGGCAGCGGGGGCTACCGAACTGGTATGCAGCAATCTGGCAAACAATGGAAAACTGGAAATGGGCAGGGAGACTACCAGTGTGATCCATAACCAGGAACAAAGTTTTTCCCAGGAACCAGCAACTTTTTCCCTGTTCAGCTTCATTTCCGGGCTTTTCCCCCGAGGAAAAACCAGGCAAATGCTGCAATTAATCCGATGAAAGCACCAACGGCAACCATTAGATTCTGCCTGAATAAAAGTGGTTCTGTTGGCATGACCGGCAGAGTGGTAATTTCAAAACTGAGATTCGAAAGCAGCACTGAATTCCGGAGCGAATTAGCTGCGCTGGAATCGCCTGACAAATAAGATTTAAGTTTTTCGATGTCATCCGCAGAGCATCCGGCAACCGGTGAATCAACCGCTACGGATTCGCTGAAACATTTTTCAATGGATAACATGGCTACCTGGTTGTGGAATTCGGCAAGGGCTTTTTGATTCATTTTATACAACGCAATCATTGCTGAACTCGCCCAGCTCTCCGCGAGTACCTGCGCGGATTCAGGATCAGTGGCCCTGGCTGAAAGGATCCAGTCATTTCCCTTTCGTATCGCGGTTAAGTTCTTTGTCAGGGTTTCTTCCGTGATTCCTCGCAATTGACTCTCAACCAGTACCTGCACCTGTCGCCGCACAGCAGTTGAATCAATCAAGTCCCCCACTGCGAGGATGAGATGATCAAGCTCGTAATCCTCGAGGCGGCCGGTATACGCATAATCAATTGCGGTAGTGATCACTGCCTGGGATTGATAAACAGGTTTTTGGATGCGGATAAATAACATCCCTGCCAACCCTCCCAATATCATCAGAGCAGCAAATATCCACCATTTTTTGGCAGCTTGTTTAATCAATTCTGACGGGATGAGATCACTATCCATTCTTTTTCCTATTGCGATAATTATACCTTGCGAAAAAAAAGAGACCCGGATTTCGCCGGGTCTCACTTTGAACAAATATTATTATTTTGCTTTGAAATTGATCAGGACCAGGTTCTGAGAACAGTTGGCTGATGTGCTGAATGCCATTGGATTCGTGACTGGAATACCAGTGGAATCAAATAACTGGATAGTCAGCAAGTCAACTGACGCAACTGCTGAATTTCCTAGTACGATCTCATATCCGCCAATTCCGTATGGATTTCCACTAACCATCCCGGTATACCCGACCTGGCTGAAGGGTTGTCCATTGTAAGTTCCAGCAACTTTGACAATGTAGTTTTTCAATGGAATCCCGCTGGCATCAAAAATCTGACCGGCAACTCCCTGCCAGTTGCATCCCTCGGTAGTATGAACAAAATTGATCATGAAGATGGGGGTTGCAGCCTGGATCGTAAATTTCTCCGTGATCGCTGTTGCAGTCGCCGTGGCGGTGGGAGGGATAACCGTGGGAGTAAAGGTTGCTGTGGCTGGTTTGGTTGTCGCAGTAGGTGGGATCACCGTTGCGGTTGGCGGGACAAGGGTAGCTGTAAATACTGCTGTTGGTTCAAGTGTTGCAGTCGGTTCCAACACAATATCGGTTGCCGTCGGTACAGGCTCGGTTACCTCTGAAGTCGGCAGTACGATCTCAGTGGCCGTGGGGACAACAGAAATTTCAGTCGGAAAAGGAATCTCAGTTGGCTCAATGACTGCTGTGGCAGTTGGCTCAATGATAGGGAACGAAAAGCCTTCCCCTAAGACCACTGTACATGCAGCTATCGTGACCATCACTAAAGCCCAAAAAATCTTTTTCAACATTCCAGCCTCCAATTTTAAATTACAAGGAATAGGTGCAGGATTTATGCCAAGGTATGGTTATTTCCGGAGTATTTTTTGATGTATGAATCCTGAGGATGTAGAATATAATTTAAGAAAGGTGACCCGATGAAACAAATTCTGCAAAATATGCGTGATGGTAAAACGACAGTGCAAGAAATCCCGGTTCCCGGGGTTAAACGCAATAGTGCCATGGTGAAAACGATGGCATCGCTCGTTTCCGCCGGTACTGAACGGATGCTGGTTGAGTTTGCTGAAAAAAACCTGGTAGCCAAAGCCAAATCCCGGCCAGACCTGGTAAAACAGATCGTTTCAAAAGCGAAACGGGAAGGTATCCTTCCCACCATGGAAGCAGCCTTCAATAAGCTGGATCAACCCATGCCGTTGGGATATTCCTCAGCCGGAACCATTGAAGAAACCGGCCGCGACCTGGTCGGGTTTCAACCGGGTGATCGCGTCGCTTGCGCCGGCGGTGGTTATGCTGTTCATGCAGAATATGGTGTCATTCCTCAAAACCTGCTCGTTCACCTGCCTGATAATGTGGATTTTGAATCCGGGGCATTCGCCACTTTGGGAGCGATTGCTCTGCAAGGATACCGCCTTGCCAACGTACAATTGGGTGAATCCGTTTGTGTCATCGGGTTGGGTCTTTTGGGATTGTTAACTATCCAGATCGCGAAAGCTGCTGGATGTTCTGTTTTTGGTATCGACCTGGATCAAAAGCGGGTAGCGCTGGCAGGAGCATTTGGCATCAAGGCAGCTATCCGCGCGGATTGTGAATCTTCAGCCCGTTCTTTTACCAATGAACGCGGTTTTGATCATATCCTTATTTGCGCCGATACCCGCAGCAACGACCCGGTTGAATTAGCTGGCTTGCTTGCTCGTGATCACGGCACGGTGGTGGCTGTTGGCGCCTTCGGCATGGATATCCCGCGCAAAATCTATTACGAAAAGGAACTTACCTTCAAAATTTCCCGTTCTTATGGTCCTGGACGTTATGACCCTCAATATGAAGAGGGCGGCCTAGACTATCCTTATGGATATGTCCGCTGGACCGAAGGGCGGAACATCCAGGCTTTTGTTGACCTTATGGCTGCTGGTATGGTCGATGTTAACCCGCTCATCACTCATCGATTTGAAATCGACCATGCTGAAAAAGCTTACGAACTCATTACCGGAAAATCGAACGAACCCTTCCTTGGAGTCGTCTTAACCTACCCGAGTTCTGAAAAATCCTCACACCCGAAAACAATTGAGTTTTATCCTCCTCAAAAATTGGCTGGCAGGATCAGTGTTGGCGTGCTTGGTGCCGGCAACTACGCCCAGGCAGTGTTCCTGCCGGCAATCCAAAAAACTGGAGGCGTCAACCTCACCGGCATTGCCTCTGCCAGCGGGTTGAGTGCCACACATGCCACGCGAAAATTCGGTTTCGGGTTTGCCTCTTCCGACGAGAACCAGGTTTTGGAGAATTCTGAAATAAATACTGTTGTTATCCTTACCCGCCACAACCAGCACTCCCGCCAGGTGATCGCTGCCCTGCAAAATGGCAAGAATGTCTACTGCGAAAAACCCCTTGCTATTAATGAAGATGAATTGCACCAAGTAGAAGAATCGTTGAACTCCCAACCGAAAGGGATACTCACCGTGGGGTTCAATCGCCGTTTTGCGCCATTTGCAGTCCGACTGAAAGAATTTGCACACCAGAGCGGTTCCTCAATGGTAATCGATTATCGCGTCAACGCGGGCTTCCTGCCGGCAAATCATTGGACTCAGGACCCCAATGTCGGAGGTGGCAGAATTATCGGTGAAGGCTGTCACTTCATCGACTTTTGTACTTTTCTGACCGGTCAAAACCCTGCCACAGTCCAAATGCGATGCCTCCCTGCGGTTGGGTCAAACCCCCAGGATTCGTGCATTATTATTCTCACTTACCCTGATGGCTCACTCGCAACCATTCGCTACCTGGCCAATGGCAACAAGAATTTCCCCAAAGAGCGGGTGGAAGTCTTCACCGGAACCAGGATTGGAATCATGGATGACTTCCGCAGCCTCGAACTGGCCACAGAAACAAAGACGACCACCCTCAAATCGCGTTTTTCACAGGATAAAGGTCACCAGGCGGCATGGCAAAATTTCATCACTTGCATATCCGCCGGAAAAAATCCTCCCATCCCATACGAACAATTGATCGCCGTAGCCCGGGCGAGTTTTGCCGCCATAACTTCAGCCAATACTGGTGAGGTGGTTGTTCTAAATGATTGACAATGTGGATTGAACCCTATTGGATGCAATTCGTAAATCCATTTTACTTATCCATGAGATCGGGCTTCCATCGCTGGCAGCCTATGCCAATTATTCACTCCATAAGAAACTGGGATTATACCGGTCAACCAGGCTGACCAGCAGCAAATTGTTTTCAACAAAAATTGATCAGACAAAAATCAAGCCTGATCCAATTCTCAATTTCGACCCCCATTCAGAAACCCAATCAACCATATTTGGATCTCCTGATGAATTGTTGGAAGGGTCATTTCATCCATTTGGCGGGATCATCTCCCGGTTTGACCTTAAACTCCCCCAACCTATCAAAGAATGGACAGCCTATACTGATTTTCTTGATGGCAGAGACATAAAGGAAATTTGGGAACCGGCTCGATTCACCTGGGCACTCGCGCTTGCCAAAGAATTTACCCAAACAGGTAAAGACCAATTCATTGAATGTTTCTGGCAATACTTTGAAGAATTCCAGGCAAACAACCCTTGTTATTATGGACCAAATTGGACGTCTGCCCAGGAAGTGGCACTGCGAGCAATCAATTGGCTGTTGCTCTTTCCGGTATTGAAAACCTCTACTGCCACGACATCGGAGCGTTTGGATTCGCTGGTTCAGGCATTATGGCAGCATTTGTTGCGTCTCCCGATTACTATTGACTATGCGAAATCCCAAAACAACAATCACCTGCTCAGCGAATCGCTGGGACTGTTCATGCTCGGGTCATTTTTCTCGCCCCAATCCCGCTTTGCTCAGAAATGGAAAATCCGCGGCAGTTCGCTCTTTGAGAAAACCCTCGTGGCGCAAATCGCCCCTGATGGCACCTACTGCCAGCACAGCGCCAATTACCACCGTATGCTGCTCCACTTAGCCTTGATCTACCAGGCAGCTCGAAAACAAAATGGGAACACTCTGTCCTCGGAAATTACTCTTCGCCTCGCAAAGGCAGCTCGCTGGCTTCAGTCCCATTTTGATCCCTTTAGCGGGCAGGTTTCCAATCTCGGGCATAACGACGGCACCTTGCTGCTGCCGTTTGGTAGCCGGGACTACAGTGATTACCGCCCCGCCTTGCAAGCTGCCAGTCTGGCGTTTATAGGCAGTTCCGCCATACCACCCGGTGACTGGGATGAACTTCCTCAATTATTAGGTTTGGGTGTAAAAAAGGTTGAAGCTGAAAAACCGACTTTTCCTTCTACCTCATCGCTGAGAATCGGTGATGAATCTCTGTGGGCGAGCCTGCGCGCGGCAAATTTCAATGAAAGACCCGGTCATGCCGACCAGCTGCACGTCGAGATCTGGTGGGACAGCATCAACATTGCCCGCGATGCCGGCACATATTCCTACAATAATCCCCCTCCCTGGCAAAATGCGCTCATGACGACCCGCGTTCACAATACCGTAACGGTTGATAACCTAGACCAGATGTACCGTGCTGGCAAGTTCCTCTGGCTTAAAAAAACCCAGGCAGCCATAATTCCGGTTAATAAAAAGGATGCCATCTCAGCATTTCATAATGGATATAAAGCCCAGGGAGTAAAGCACTTGCGAACGGTCTATCCTCCAGGCGAACGGGAGATCCTGGTGAAGGATGAAGTACAATTTACGAATCATGCAAAATCACACCTGATCTCTCTTCATTGGCTGCTGCCGGATTGGCAGTGGCAATGGGAAGATGGAATTTTCACTTTCCAAAATGAAAATCGAGTCGTGAAACTCCGCATATACTGCCTTACCGTGGACAATATTCCTTTACCGATTGAGGATGTCAGTGTTATCCGTGCCGGTATCCCTCTCATCGGTACCCATGAAGATAAAATCATGGGTTGGACTTCACCCACTTATGATTTCAAGGTTCCAGCGCTTTCACTTTCACTTGGATGGCATTCCAGCAGGTCGATCACCATCAATTCAACCTGGCAGTTCAGGAAGGATAATTAACCATGCATATCCTTCTCATTCACCAGGCTTTTGCTGCCCTTGATGAACCTGGCGGCACCCGGCATATCGAGATCGCCCATCTGCTGGCTGAAAAGGGACACCAGGTTACCATCATCACCAGCCCGGTCAGTTATCTTACCGGAAAAATGAATACTTCTTCCCAATCCTGGAAGACCGTTGAACACACCATTCCCGGGGTGAACGTTCTTCGCGTCTACACCTACCCTGCTCTTCACCGCAGTTTCTTTCACCGCATCCTCAGTTTCTTCAGCTTCATGTTCTCCTCATTCTTTGTTGGTCTCTCAGTAAAAAATGTTGACCTGGTGTGGGGTACTTCTCCCCCGATCTTCCAGGGATGGACAGCCTGGCTGTTGGCACGACTCAAACGTATTCCATTTCTTTTTGAGGTGCGTGACCTGTGGCCGGCATTTGCCATTGCCGTGGGTGTACTTCATCAAAGGACATTGATCAGTCTTTCGTTGTGGCTTGAAAAGTTTCTTTATCATCACGCCGATGTCATCGTCGTCAATTCACCCGGCTTCATTAAGCATATCAAGCAGCGCGGTGGCAGGGATATCCGCATGGTTGAAAATGGCGTTGAACCTTCCATGTTTGTGACGACCTCTGGAGGGAATGAGTTCCGTCTCCAAAATGGGCTGGAGAATAAA
>CAZAAJ010000008.1:0-49454 GCA_964483135.1 uncultured Anaerolinea sp.
ACCGCATGGTATAGGGGATTTTCCCCATTGGAATTAACCAGTGCGGGAACGCGCAGATCAGATTCAAAGCTGTCAACCTGGCGTCCAAAGGCGTTGCGGGTGGTGGAGATATCCATCACGCCGAGAAGTGTCTGGGCTTTCCCGGCGTCTTTTGATAGGAAGATCGCACCCGCGCAAGTCCCCCAGATAGCGTTTGCATGTGAAAATTCGCGCAGTGCACTGGTGAGCCCGAATGCGTCAGCGAGTTTACCGATGGTAGTGGATTCACCGCCAGGGATAACGAGCCCTTGCAATCCTTCAAGATCCGAAGGCAGCCTTACCTGGCTGACCTGTACCCCCAGGCTTTCGAGCATGGCTTGGTGTTCAGCAAAATCTCCCTGCAGCGCAAGGACGCCAATTCTCATAAAGGGTTACCAACCGCGTGTGGCGATCTTGTCGCCGTCTGCCATGGTAGAAATCTGCCGACCAACCATTGCTTCACCCAGGTTACGCGACACTTCAGCCAGGATGGCAGGGTCTTTGTAATAGGTGGTTGCCTTAACGATAGCTGAAGCACGTTTGGCAGGATCGCCTGACTTAAAGATACCTGAGCCGACAAAAACCCCATCCACGCCCAACTGCATCATCAGCGCAGCATCTGCCGGCGTGGCAATGCCGCCGGCTGCAAAATTGACGACAGGAAGTCGACCGAGTTTGCGGACTTCCATCGCTATTTCGAATGGGGCGCCAATTTCCTTGGCAAACGCCATTACTTCTTCTTCAGGCATATTTTGTAATTTGCGAATCTCGCCGAATACGGTGCGGGCGTGACGTACAGCTTCAACCACGTCGCCAGTGCCGGCTTCACCCTTGGTGCGGATCATGGCTGCGCCCTCACCAATACGGCGCAGGGCTTCACCCAGGTTTCGGCAGCCGCACACAAACGGGACTTTGAAATCGTGTTTGTAAATGTGATGCGATTCGTCGGCGGGGGTAAGTACTTCAGATTCGTCGATGTAGTCGACGCCAATGGATTCAAGGATCTGCGCTTCAACAAAATGCCCGATGCGGCATTTTGCCATTACCGGTATAGTGACAGTTTCCATGATCTTCTGGATCATATCGGGATCACTCATGCGGGCAACACCGCCGTCGGCGCGGATATCCGCCGGGACGCGTTCCAGTGCCATTACCGCGCATGCGCCGGCATCTTCAGCAATCTTTGCGTGCTCCGCATTGACCACATCCATGATCACGCCGCCTTTAAGCATCTGGGCCAGGCCTTTCTTCACTTCAAACGAACCGGTCTTTTGTTCCATTTTACTACCTCCAATAATCACTCTCTCTAGCAGCGAGAGTGTCCCAAACCTTCACCCGTCATTCTACCATGCGAACGGATAGTCATCAACAATGAAAGAAAAACCCCGGCAAGGCCGGGGTCGATGACGAGTAGAAAAACCTATTTAACGACTTCAAACTTGCTACCGGGCGTGCCACAGATCGGGCACTTATCGGGCGCGGTACGCTTGTGCGTATAGCCGCATATTGGGCAGATATAGTAGTCGTATTCCTCGCCCTGTTTTCCCAGCATGGCGAGTGCTTCGCGGTACAACACCTCGTGGATTTTTTCAGCCTCATTTGCCCAGCTGAAACTGCGCAGCGCTTTCGCGTTCTGTTCGCCTTCCGCGTCATTCATGAAACCGGGATACATGGTAGTGTTTTCGTAATGCTCACCATCAATCGCTGACTTGAGGTTTTCCTCAGTGGTCTTCACTTCACCGGCAGTGCGGAAATGGGTGAGCGCGTGCACGGTTTCTGCTGCTGCGACAGCTCGGAACAGGTGGGCAACCTGGGGAAAGCCATCGTCATCTGCTTTTTTGGCAAACGCGAGGTATTTACGATTCGCCTGGCTTTCGCCGGCAAACGCAGCCATTAAATCATCATAGGTTTTAGGCATAAGATGCTCCTTTTGTTTGGTATTGATTGTTTTAATTTTACCACATATACCCCGTGTGGTTTTTGGCTCCCCTTGACAAGTAAAGTGAGTTGATATACAATGATACAAATATACAATAATACAATGAGACAATGATACAAAGGAGTCCAAATGTGAATTCCCTAAACATCAGACTGGAGTTGGGCTCGAATACCCCAATTTTTGAGCAGATAGTGGCTCAGGTTCGTGAGCAACTGGCAATCGGTGAACTTAAACCTGGCGACCAGTTACCGACCGTACGTCAACTGGCATCGGAACTGCGCGTGAACTTTAATACAATTGCGCGCGCCTATCGCCTGCTGGACGATGCCGGGCTAATATCCACGCAACGCGGACGAGGCACTTACCTGCTTGAACACGATTCCAGAAAGGCCGAAGAAGTTGTAAGAAAAACGACCATTGAAGAACAGCTTCAAAGGACGATCCAATTCCTTGGTCACCAGGGATATACAAAAGAAGAAATCGTAAGCACGTTTAAATCGATCATCAAAAAATAAAGCGAGGAAAAATGCAACCAAAACCCGAAAGACAAACAACTACTTCAAATGATGGTCTTACGCCATTCCGGGCAACCCAGGTTTCAAAATCGTCCAGTATGGCAGACCAACACATCAACGGAATCTCAATGACGATTCTGATTCTATTCATTGTTGGAGCCACAATCGCTGCTGTGATCATGGATACACAAGGAACGAAGGACTGGGTGATCTTAAGCATATTTGGCCCTGTTATATTGGTCGGGTTCATTTTGTTCTTTGCCATCCAGGTAGCCAGGCAGTGGGAGAAGGCGGTTGTACTACGCATGGGCAGGATCCGCGGACTCAAAGGCCCCGGCTTGTTCTGGATCATTCCGATTCTGGATACCATCACCACTTGGATCGACCAGCGCGTGATGGTGACGCCGTTTTCGGCAGAAAAAACACTTACCCGGGACACGGTGCCAGTGAATGTGGATGCAGTACTTTTCTGGCTGGTGTGGGATGCCGAAAAAGCTGCCCTGGAAGTGGAGAACTACCGCAATGCCATCGCCTGGGCCAGCCAGACCGCACTCCGCGAGGTGATCGGTCAAATGACGCTGGCGGATATCCTTGTGGGACGCAACAAAATGGACGCCGATCTGCAACGAATTATCGATGAGCGTACAACACCGTGGGGCATTACGGTTCAATCTGTCGAGATCAGGGATGTAATCATCCCCACTGACCTTGAGGATGCCATGTCCCGCCAGGCGCAGGCTGAACGCGAACGCCAGGCGCGCGTTATTCTTGGTGAGTCCGAAATGCAAATCGCTTCCAGCTTTGCCGAGGCCTCTAAAGCTTATTCTGATAACCCAACTGCGCTTCACCTGCGCGCTATGAACATGTTGTTTGAAGGGCTAAAACAAAAAGGCGCCCTGGTGATCGTTCCTTCAAGCGCCGTCGACACAATGAACCTTGGCGGTCTGACCGGGCTTACTGCCCTGGCACAAAACGAAGCGGAAAAATTGAAGTAACAGTTTTGCTCCGCAGAAATACGTTACCGGGACAAGGAGAAAAAATGGAAAATATTGGGATAGTAAAACAATGGCTACCGTTACTCATCCCCGTGTTCATTCTAGAACTGGGATTGATGATCGCTGCCCTGGTTGATTTGATCAAACGCGAAAAGACCAAAGGTCCCAAGTGGGTATGGATCCTGGTGATCGTACTTGTAAACCTGTTAGGACCGATCGTGTACTTCCTGGCCGGGAGAGAGGAATGATTGCAATCAACGTAACTGGTCTGGTCAAGACTTATGGAAAAGTGAAAGCGCTGGACGGTCTTGACCTTGAAATTCCAGAGGGGTCGATATTCGGCTTTCTGGGTCCAAATGGGGCGGGCAAAACCACCACCCTGCGAATTCTCGCAGGGTTAGCCCGGCCGACTTCTGGAAAGGTCACAATCGCCGGGGTTGAAATGGTGAACGGCGCTCCGAAACCATCTCCCCTGGTTGGATACCTGCCAGAAGAACCCGCCTTCTATCAATGGATGACACCCGTGGAGTTCATGCGCTTTTCCGCTGAGATCTTTGGGATTCACAAGAGGCAGGCAGACGAAAAGACTGAACACCTGCTAAAACTGGTTGGATTAAGCGAAGTAAAGAAACGAAGGATCGGTGGTTTTTCTCGCGGAATGCGGCAACGGTTAGGGATTGCCCAGGCATTGGTGAACGATCCTAAAATACTCCTGTTGGATGAACCCGTGAGCGCTTTGGACCCCTCGGGGCGCAAGGATATTCTTGAGCTGATCGAGTCGCTGTCGCAAAAGTGCACAGTGTTGATGTCCTCGCACATCCTGGAAGATGTTGAACGAGTCTGCGATATCGTGGCAATCATTGACCGCGGACGGCGGCTCGTCCAGGATCGCAAACAGGACTTGATGATGCAATATGCTACCAACGTATTGGAGCTAGAAATCGACCCCCGCAATGGTAGATCAATTGAAACATGGAAACAGGTCATTTTTGACCTAAAAGGGGTGCAAAATGGAATTGTGGACGGATATACACTAAGACTGGCAGTTACGGATATAACGATCGCCCAGCAGTCCATTTTGTCCCAACTCGGAAAAGATGGCATACCGGTAGTTCGACTTGAGCAGGTAAAACCATCCCTGGAGGATGTATTTATGAAATTGGTAAATCACACGGAGGCGGAGAAATGAAATTCATCACCGCTTTTCGTAAAGAATGGCTGGAATTGGCGCGAACGAAACGTTTGCTGATCGCATTAGTGGTACTGGTGCTGTTTGGTCTCACCTCGCCGCTTTTGGCCAAAATGATCCCCGAAATTATGACCCTGGTACCCGGAGGAGAACAGTTCGCTGGTATTATTCCCGAACCAACGATCAACGATGCCGTTGCCCAATATGTGAAGAACATCACCCAATTTGGCATCCTGCTGGCGCTGCTCTTTGGCATGGGCAGCATGGCTAACGAAAAGGACAAGGGAACAGCCGCCATGGTATTGTCAAAACCAATGCCCCGATTTTCGTTCCTCATGGCAAAACTGGCAGCTTACACTGGACTTTTTACTCTATCGATCGTTGTCGCTGGAGCAGGGTGTTACTACTACACATACATACTCTTCGGGAAACTGGAAATCCTGCCTTTCCTGGAGATTAACGGGCTGATCCTGGTCTACTTGCTGGTGTACGTATCGCTGACCGTTCTTTTTTCAACAATGACAAAAACCCAATACATCGCCATTGGGGCTGGTTTTGGTGTTCTTATCCTGTTTGGGATCATCAACGCGATTCCCGGCTGGGGCATATACACTCCTGACCTGCTTGTGGCTAACGCAGGGAGGATTGGAACAGGAATGGTCTCTGAAAGCTGGATCGGTCTATGGGTCAGCATTGGGTTGATCGTCTTTTCAACGCTGACAGCCTGGTTGATCTTCAGGCGGCAGGAAATCTAATTGTTTCACGTGAAACAAAAAAATAAAGCACATAGAGATGTTTCACGTGAAACATCTCTATGTTATTTCTCCTGAAATTTCTTCATTTATTGCCTAGCCGATAACCGAAATAACGCATATACTCAGAGGGATAACGCGTGGCTATTTGAGCGTTACACATCTGATAAGGCAGAGGTTTTCTATGAACATCAACTATGGGTTTTTAATAACGAACATCATCACCCTGCTGGTCGTGCTCGGTGTTCCGATCGCGCTGGCAATCGTGTTGATCCGGCGCTTCAAAGGAACCTGGTGGGTAATTCTCCTGACCGGTTTTCTTTCCTTTGCGGTGTCACAGGGGTTATTTTATTTCAGTATCAAATACCTTTCGGGTATCCTACAAAACTCCAAACTTTTCCAGGGTAACAGTATTTGGGCTCTTGTGTTGTACGCACTCTTGATCGGAGCTTTATCGGCTTTGTTCGTTGAGTTGATGCGGTTAGCAGGTTTTATGCTGCTGGGTAAAAAGGCCAGGTCGTTTTCCTCTGCTCTGGGTTTCGGGGCTGGAAGTGGTATTTTTTCAGGGGTTACCCAAAGTTTCTTTAACGGCGGGATTGGATTGAGCGTCCTGGTTTACTTTTTCATCGCAATAACCTTTAATCCGGGTGCATTGCTGGCAAAAGGTATGGATTCGGCATCCGTTACCAGTATGATGCAGCAAGTGCAGCAGATTTGGAACGCCCCCTGGCATTATGGATTGATCCTGGGGGTGGAATCCCTGATCATGCTGTCGATGGGAATTGTGTTATCGACCTTTGTGTGGAAATCTGTGGCTTACAGGCAGTGGGTCTGGTTATTGGTTGCTTTTCTCTACCACGTCCTCAATATTGGTGCGATGTATTTTTTGAACATGATCGGATGGAATGTGTGGCTAATGGAAGCGGTATTGACCGCTTTCCTGTTGATTAATATCTACCTTATCTATACCTTCTGGAAGGAAGAGTCTGCCATTGAAGAAGATGAGGAATTCACGGACGATGAAGAAGATGCAGAATCTGATGAAGACGAGATCAATATCGAAGATGACGATACTGATGAGATCTCAGAGGTGATCGACCAGGTTGATGATGATACAGCGGGGGATAAATAGAATTTCGGGGTGCAGATGAGGCTTCCTTCGGGGAGCCTTTTTATTTTTCGCAGAAGTAGGCCAGCGCTTTACCCGCCTCATCATGCATCAGGATCCGCAGGGTTTTTCCGGGAGCAAGGTCGTTTACTTTTACCAGGCGAAGGCAATCTGTAAATTTTTGTGAATCCGGGGCAAAATCTATAAGATGGTTAGGGGTAGTTTCAAGTAATTCCTGCTGAAAAAAGGTCTTCGGATCATCAAGCTGGAGCGCCAGCGGATAGATCTGCGATTCCAGCAGGTCCTGGAAGAAGTGCGTACCAAGCGAGGGTTCCGGGGGAAGTCCGCAATTCTCACCCGCCAGTTCCACCAGTGCTTTGGCATGGTAGATATCGCCATAAGCGATAGGTACGCCGAGATCTGAATTAGAAGACCCCCAGCGCCCAGGACCAATACAGACAAAACTCTCGTTTTTCAATTGGTCATTGAGCCTGCCAATTAAGCGTGCCAGGTGGACGCGCTCCTGGTTGGAGGAAATTGAAAAGTATTGGTCGGGGACAACATAAATCACGTAATCAACGGCGGAGATCATTCCTTGCGGGACCATATATTCAGATGAAAACAGGATATCCTTTTGCTCCAAGCCAGAAGGGAACGGATCCACTTCGGTTTCAGATAAATGGCTTTGAGGTCGGCATTGTAGTACTGCAATATTCAGCCCAACGCCCCCAGATGAACGATCGTTCACCTTAAGTGCAAACTCGACATCTACAGGGGAGTGATAGGCGGTCTCAAGTGAACGCAGGATTGTTTTGATCCTTTGCGCAAAAGGGGTTCGTTTCAATAGTTCATCGAATGTAAGCACTAGTTTTTTAGGGTCAGGCACCAGGGCACTGCGCAGGGTTTCAAAGTAGCCATCTTCGTCAAGTTGAGCGATGAAACGCAGTGGGGGATAATCAGCATTGAGGACGTCGTGCACGGGCAGGGTTGAAAAGGTGTTGTTTCGCAAGTCAAGCAGGTCCACGAACTGCTGCGAGTAACGCCTGATGGAGAGTGGATCGTTGCTGGGACGTAAAAGCGGGTGACTGAGTGCAACCAGGCGGGGGTAATCATTCCCCACCCGGTCAACGGCACGAGTACCCAACCCCCATACCAGGCGCACAAAACCATCCTCCGCGCGGATCTGCGGCGACCAGCGGTAGAGGTCCCGGCTGAATGCCACCCCTGCGGCGTGCGGCATGAGGTAGTCGCCAAAACGCTCGCCTTCGACAAACTGGATAAGCACCGCCATGCGCTCGTCATAATCCAACAGCCCTTTGCTCCTTCGGTACAGCAGCGCGTTCGGGTTGAGGATTGAGGCGTAGATCTTCGCAATTGCACGGGTTATGGCAGAAAGGTTATCTTTTAACTCTCCCTGGTTAGGGCAGAAGATGCTTTCATATTTTCCGGCGAAGGCGGTGCCGAAATTATCTTCCAACAGACTGGAAGACCTGACGATTAGCGGCTGATTGCCGATTTTGATGAGCATGGTTTGAAGCTGGTCAAGGATATCCGGCGGGAAGGTGCCATGCAGAAAATCCTCTTCAATCTTCGGGTATTCCTCACGCATTTCTTCTTCGGATTTGTATTTCTGATCATTCCAGCCGATCAGGTTGTTGACCGCCATGAAGGTGTACATCTCGTCCGATCCGATGTAAAAAGACTCAGGCATGGTGATGCAGGGAACCTCGTTCAATTCCGGATTGTTCTTGAGGATGTGCTGCGCCAGGATGATGCCCGCAGCTTTACCACCGATACGTCCGGCGCCGATCTTGCGGCGGCGGATCTCTGCCAGGTCACCAATGGAAAGCCATTCCTTGGCAATGTTGATGTAGCGCAATTGGTCGCTGATAAGGTTGCGAATCAGCACCACTTTGCTTTCTTCCAGGCGGGCGATATGTTTGGTCCGGGTATCTGTTGGCATGCTTTCAATGGTCATTGCCTGCTCAAACACCAGGTCCAGCGGCGCGAGTTCAGGGTTGATTGCCAGGCGCATTTCCTCGGAAGGGATTCCGCGTTCTTTTAACACACCACTGATCAGCGTTTCCAATAACTCAAACGGCAGATGACGGCTGAAGACGAGGTCAGTGAGTTGTTCTCTCAGGATCGACTTGCGCAACTCCCATTGTTCGGTTGGCTCCATGTTGTAGGGGTCGTCAATCCCCTCCAGTTCCTGGGTCTGGATGGCTTCATCACGAACCTGGGACTCAAAATCTTTTTGTTCGATAATGCCGCGCGTGAAAAGCTCGGAACGCATTTTCGCACGAATACGCGGCGCAAGCAGGGGATACTGACTTAACGCCAGGTTCAGGCTAAGCAATCGTTCGGAGGAATTGGGGAGGAAATCCATTTAATTATTTCTAGAAATAATTATTTAAGTAGATACAATTTCCCCTCTCGGCAGAGAGGGGAAATTCTGTTGGGAGATTTTATCCAAGGTGCATGGGCATGATGACGTGCACAAAATTGTCATCTCCTACTGGACGGATAATTCCGGGAGAGTTGTTGGCATTAGTCTCAAGTGCTACGTTGGGAGCCCGTACCACATCCAGCACCTCGCGCAGGAATTTAACATTGAAAGCGATGAGCAATCCGCTGCCTTCAATGGTGGCTTCAACGGGTATATCGCTTTTTCCGGTTTCTTCAGTCTGGGCATTGATCTCCACCTGACCCAAATCAGTTTCGCCGGGCGTTATATTGAGACGAATGACGTTGTTTCCTTCACGGGCGATAATTTCAGCCTGCTTGCAGGCTTTGAGGAAGGCCGGGGTGGAAAGGGTGGTGCGGGTCTTGAAATTCTTGGGGACAATGGCGCGGAAGTCAGGGAAGTTACCATCGATCAACTGGGAAACCAGTTCGGTATCTTTGAGATGGAAAATGACCTGTCCGCGTCCTTGCGGAACGACCATGGTGACGCTTTTATCATTTTCACTGGCAATACGTGCCAGCTCGCTCATGGCGCGGGCCGGAATGATGATGGAAAAATTCTGTTTAATAGGAGTTGTGAGCGGCTGTTTGCGCACAGAGATGCGAAAGCCGTCTGTGGCTGCCAGGGTGATCAGGTCTTCGGTCACTTCCATCTTGACGCCCTGCAGAACCGGGCGCGCTTCATCAGCGGAGGCGGCAAAAGCAACCTGCTGGATCATTTCTTTAAAATCAGCCAGGTTGAGTTCCACGCCTTCGGTCAGGTCAGGCACCGGCATGGGCGGGAAATCCTGGGCATCGATGCCTTTAATATCGTGCACGGCAGCGTTGCAAACCAGGTTGAGGGTCTGGGTGCGGATATCGAGGGAAAGGGTAATGTTGTCTGGAGAAAATTGCCCAATGAGATCGACCAAAGTTCGCGCCGGGATGGTAACGGAGCCTTCTTCCTGGATCTGGGCAGGGATCCAGCAGGTGATCCCCAATTCGAGGTTGGTAGCAGAAAGGCGTAACCGCCCTTCGTCTGTGGCCAGCAATACGTTGGCCAAAACCGGCAGGGTGCTGCGCGGAGAAACAGCCCGGCTGACAATGCTGAGACCGTGCGATAAATGCTGTTGGGTGACTATGGCTTTCATGGGCGCCCTCTTTTCGACATGAAATTGAGTATTAATGAGTATACAACGAGAAAGAGGTTTTTTCCAGTGGATTTGCATCAGCCAAAAAGAGACGTGTCTAAATGGGGTACAATAATCAATGAGGTTTTATGTTACAAATTTTGATCAAACAGATAGCCAAACATAACCGGATGACTTGGATTCCAGATCCACCGATTGGAAATTCCAGTAATAACCGGGATTTTGACAATTCATTTTCCCGGAAACCGCTCGTAAACCCATTGTTCTCATCATGACGATTGATTAATCATTCAACCCGAATATATTCTGAACAATAAACGAGCGGTTGTCAACCGCTTTTTTATTTGGAGGTAAGAATGGATAAAGTTGTTATTGGTGCGGCATTAGGTGAATGCGTACATGTGGCGGGCGTGATAAACTTTTTGCGTCTTGCTGAACTGGCGGGATGGAAAACGATATTCTTAGGTCCTGCTGTCCCGATTGAAAAAGTACTCGAGATTGCCAGAAAAGAAAAAGCGGCTCTTGTCGGGGTATCGTACCGGTTAACCCCTGAAACAGGAGAACGATTATTGGGTGAATTTGCTGAAGCGGCAGATGACCTTCGTTCTCAAGGAGTCAGGTTTGCCTTTGGGGGAACTCCACCAGTAGTTGAAAGAGTAAAAAAGCTCGGATTCTTTGAGCAGGTGTTTGAAGGCGGAGAACCTGCCGATCAGGTTTTGGCATATCTAAAAAACGAAGAGGTCACTCAAAGTTCCAGAGATATCTTCCCGCAAAAAACAATCGAACGAATTGATTGGAAATCACCTTATCCATTGATCCGTCATCATTTTGGCTTGCCGACAATTGAGGACACCAGACGGGGGATCGAGAAAATTGCAGATTCACACTGTCTTGATGTGATCTCTCTTGGGATCGACCAGGATGCCCAGGAAAATTTCTTTAAACCCGAAAAACAAGATCCGCGACGCAAAGGTGCCGGGGGTGTTCCGGTTCGGACCAAAGTGGACTACCGGCAATTGTTTGAAGCCAGCAGGCGGGGAAATTTTCCCCTAATGCGGACTTACTCCGGTACGGACGACTTCATCCCACTGGCGGAAATGTACATGGAAACGATCAACAATGCGTGGTGCGCGATTCCGCTGTTCTGGTTTAACCTGATGGATGGACGTGGTCCGTGGGATTTGGAAGGTTCGATCCGCGAACACCAGAAAGTTATGCAATGGTACGGAAAATACAATATCCCGGTCGAGCTGAACGAACCCCATCACTGGGGGATGCGTGACGCACCTGATACGATTTATGTTGTTTCGGCATATTTGGCTGCATACAATGCGCGCGCATTTGGCGTTAAGGACTATATTGCCCAGTACATGTTTAATAGCCCGCCTGGAACCTCCGATGCAATGGATCTCGCCAAGATGCTGGCCATCCAAAGTATGATCGCACCGCTCCGAAACGATGATTTCCAGATCTGGACGCAAACCAGGACGGGGCTGCTTAGTTATCCGGTTGACCCCACTGCAGCCCGAGCTCACCTTGCTGCGAGTGTGTATTTACAAATGGCACTTAAACCGCATATCGTGCATGTCGTGGGGTATACAGAAGCTGACCACGCTGCCACTGCTGATGATGTAATTGAATCATGCCTTCTGGCACGACGGGCGATTGAAAACGCAATCATGGGCGCGCCTGATATGACAGCGGATCCAAAGATCAAAGCGCGCCGCAACTGGTTGGTTGGCGAGGTGCAAGTGTTAATTCAGGCGATCAAGGATATTTCCGATAACAAATCGGCAGATCCCCTGACTGATCCTGTGACGCTAACCAAAGCCGTAAAAACCGGAATTCTTGATGCCCCGCAGCTCAGGAATAACCAATTTGCCCGGGGTGAAATCGAAACTCGCATCATCAATGGTGCCTGTGTCTCGATTCGACCCAATGGAAAACCGCTGGCAGAGAAATATCGAGTTGACGCAATAATGGAAGGTTTGAAAGGAGCATGAATATGACAAAGAATATTAATTTTACAGTAATTGGAGCCGGACATGGTGGGAAGGCGATGGCAGCGCATTTAGGTTTAATGGGATTTCCGGTAACCTTATATAATCGCACTCCGGAACGAATTGCGGCGATAAAAGAACTTCACGGGATTGACCTGACAAGCTACGAGGGAGGCCCCCGAGGAGTAGGAAAGATCGACCGTGTTACCTCAAACATGGCTGAGGCGCTCGAAAATGCCGAATTAATCATGGTCGTAGTCCCTTCATCTGCCCATGCTGACATTGCTAACGCGGCTGCACCGTATTTAAAGGATGGTCAAATTGTTGTTTTACATCCGGGACGTACTTGCGGCGCGATAGAGTTTGCAAAGATCCTAAGAGATCAAAAATGTGAGGCAGATGTAATTATTTCTGAAGCAGAAACATTCATCTATGCGTCGCGTTCGGATGGGCCAGCGCAAGCGAAAATTTTCAGAATTAAAGAAGCTATACCTTTAGCTGCCCTTCCGGCAACCCGCACCCCAAGGGTGCTGGATATGATCCATGAAGCCTATCCAGAATTTATTGATGGAGGCAATGTATTACAGACCGGTTTAAACAACATGGGGGCAATCTTCCATCCAGCTCTTACGATCCTTAATACTGGATGGATTGAATCCACTCATGGCGACTATCAGTTTTATATTGATGGAGTAACCCCTTCGGTGGCGAAAATTCTAGAAGCACTTGATCGTGAAAGAGTAACGGTTGCATCTTCACTTGGCATTCGCGCTCGCACAGCAATGGAATGGTTAAAACTTTCTTATGACGCAACCGGCGAAGATTTGAATGAGGCGATCCACAACCAACCCGGGTATTACGGAATCAAAGCACCACCTACTTTGAATCACCGGTATATTTTTGAGGATGTTCCAATGAGCCTGGTGCCAATTGCCTCTCTCGGGCAGCGATACGGTGTTTCCGTGAAGGCGATGGATTCAATAATCCGTCTTTCTTCGATAATTCATCGCACCGATTATTGGCGCAAGGGACGCACGATTGAAAAACTAGGGATCGATAATCTCAGCGTTGGCGAACTAACAGCCTATGTTACTGAGGGGAATATGGATGGTTTTAAATCATAAAATAGCGTCTTCGGTTTGCGCTCTAACGAACCTATTATTTCGCGCACATTATTAACTCGAATAACCTAATAAAAAGGATTGGTCATGGCAGGAATTGCTGGAATTGCAAATTCAGATAATGTTGAACTTGTGGAAAAAATGTTGAACAAAATGTCACATAGGGGGATGGCGTGGCACGATATCATTGAGGGAAAAACAACCACGATAGGGTTAAATGGAATCAAAATACAGGAGAGTGCTCTTGCGGAATTGAAACATAGCGGACTTGCTCGGGATGGTTCTGGCGAAGGCCGTTTTGCCCAGGCACAGGAAACTTTTTCAGGCATTGTCTTAAAAAGAGATCCAATTGGAATTGCCCCGCTATACTATGGGTGGACAAAAAATGGCGATTTGTGTTTTGCTTCTGAGGTTAAAGGTTTGCTACTTGCAACCGATGACATTCATGAACTATTACCAGGAACCATCTTTAACGGGGAAAAAACAAAAACCTATTTTCAATTGGCAAGTAAGCCTCCTATTAATAATCCACCCCAGGAGATAGCAGCTGAACTAAGGAAAAAACTCGAGTCTTCTGTTCAAAAATGCATCGGGAATGGAAATGTGGGTTCGTGGCTATCTGGTGGAATTGATTCCAGCGCACTTGCGTCACTGGCAAGAAAATATGTTGATCGTTTATACACTTTTGCCGCGGGATTACCCGGAGCTCCTGACCTTGAATTTGCTCGACTTGTGGCAAATCATATTAAATCGGACCATCATGAACTGGTTGTCCAGCCCGACATGATCCTGAAAGTCCTCCCCGATGTCATTTATCACCTGGAATCATTTGATGCATTGCTCGTTCGATCAAGCATCTTGAATTTCCTGGTTGCCAGAGAGGCATCCTATTTTGTTCCCGCCGTGTTTTCAGGAGAAGGGGGTGACGAATTATTCGCAGGTTATGATTATTTAAAGGATCTTCACCCTTCTCTGTTACCAGAAGAGCTTATTGATATTATTGGAAGGCTTCATAATACAGCCCTTCAGCGTGTGGACCGATGCGCATCAGCCCATGGAACTGTTCCTCATGTGGCTTTCCTGGATCCTGATGTTGTTGATTTTGTACTCCAGATCCCGGTGGAATATAAGATTCGCAATGGTTTGGAAAAATGGATCCTGCGTCGATCTGTGGCAGATTTACTGCCCGCGTTAATCCTTGATAGACCAAAGGCAAAATTCTGGCAAGGCGGAGGTTTTGACGATTTGTTAAGTCGATATGCCGAAGAAAAAGTATCCATGCATGATTTCGAAAAAGAGCGAAACCTTCAGAATGGCTGGCAATTAAACACGAAAGAAGAGTTGTTGTATTACCGGATTTTTAAGGATCATTTTGGTGAAATTGGTGATCTTTCATGGATGGGGAGAACAAAAGGAGCTCCAAAAACCAAATAAATGAATTCGGCTTTCTTCCATACTGCCACAATGCCTGGTTTTGATTGGTACGCCTGGTTTTTTTGCCAATTACTATATTCATAGCAGGGATTTGTGATGTTACACTGGGCATATTACGGATAATTTTTATCTCGCGGGGTAAACGAACTCTAGCTCCTATCCTTGGTTTTTTCGAAGTATTAATCTGGATTGTGGTGATCGGGCAATTGGTTCAAAACCTTCATAGTGTTCCGGCTTATCTGGCATATGCGGGAGGATTTGCCGCCGGAAAATTCGTGGGATTATGGCTTGAAAATCGAATTGCATTTGGCACTTAAATCCTTCGAGTCATCAAATCTGAAGGGGAGGAAAACTTGCGGAGATAATCCATCAGGCAGGATTCGGAGTAACTCAAGTTGAAGGAAAAAGAGCCGTATCTTCTGTAATGTATTGTATACAATCGTAAAGAGAAAGCATGTCGGTCAGGCGATGACAATCATACACAATAGCGCACCAAATGCCTTCGTGACCATTGAAGAAGTACGATCAGTGGAAAAGGGAATTTTCCCAAGCAGTTTGGTCCAAAAAAAACCGTTCTTTGGATGTAAATCGAAATGATTAATTGGAATGGTGTTCAGAAGAAGCTTGTAAAAACAATAAAAATGCATCAATGACTTGAGTGTCGGCAAGCTTACAGCTTACGTCAACGAAGGAATCCTTGAAAATACAGGCAAGTAGGAATTGGCAAAGCGTATTTTTTTGACTGCCAAATAATTAGAGCAAAGGAAATTTCCTAATAGACCAGGAAAAAGAAAACAACATATAACAAACTTGCCACCAGGCATGTACCTAACATCACAGGTAAACCGCGTTTATTCCAAATTTTCGGTGTGATTGGGGTTTCGGTTTTTTCTGAGATCGATGCGACAACCATGTTGGCTGTTGACCCGATTATTGTGCCATTTCCTCCTAACCCGGCACCTAAAACCAATGCCCACCATAACGGCGCTATTGAAATTCCTGCAGAGCCAAGCCCTTGTATGACCGGAATTAACGCAATGGTTATTGGCACATTATCCACCAACATGGATAGGATAGCCACGCTCCAAAGGAGGATTAATCCGAGGATGACAGGGGGTAGCTGGTTGGCGTGTGCGATAAGTCCGGCAAGGAATTGCATTATTCCCGCTGCTTGTAAACCGCCTATCAAAACAAAAAGTGCTGAAAAGAAGAGTAAAACATCCCACTGAACCCTTTTGAGGGTTTCCTGAATGGAGGGCCTCACCAGGACAAGAGCAATTGCCGAAGCGGCAAGGGCAACGAGAGCGGGTTTAATGTGAAGGGTTTCTTCAAACAAGAAGAAAATTATTGCGACCCCGATTACTACAAGGACTTTCTTTGCGGATTTCGGATCTTTTAATGCATTTTTTGGGTTTAATTCCGAAAGTGCCTCGAGATTTGCCGGAACAACCGAAAGCTCTTTTTTGAATAAAAACCGTAGCATAAAAAGCGCTACAAACCAGACAACAATAACGATGGGCAGGCTATGGGTGAGGAAATCAACAAAGGAAAGACCCGCCGCTGAACCAATGAGAATATTTGGAGGGTCGCCGATCAAAGTCGCCACACCGCCAGTATCTGAGAGGATGGCTTCTGCCATTAAAAACGGAAGCGGTTGTAAACCTAGTATCTCGCATAACAATATGGTAATAGGGGCGATCAGAACAACCGTGGTCACATTGTCCAAAAACATCGAAACCACCGTTGTGATCGTTCCTAAGAGAACTAACAATAAAACCGGCTTCCCTTTTGACTTTTTTCCCACAGAGATAGCGAGGAATTGGAAAAACCCGGTGGGCTCAAGTATGGTAACCAGTATCATCATTCCCAGCAGTAAACCCAGGGTATTAAAGTCAATCGCCGCCAAAGCCTTCGTTTCTGAGTAAAAGTTCAGAACAAGCCCAACGATCACCATCGAAACCGCGCCAATCATGGACGCGATCGTACGGTTAAGCCGTTCTGAAAAAATCAGATAAAGTGTAATTAGAAAGATTGCCCCGGAAAGGATTGCGCCTGTCATTCGATTGGTTCCTTAATTTCTTTCCACCCGGCAAGAATTTCAGCACCGATATCGACTTTTGATACAACTCCCACAAGTTGCCCCGATGCAGACACCACTGGCAGGTCTGATAAATTGTGTTTCATCATTAAAGCGTAAGTGTAGAGCATTCCATCATCCTCTGAAACAGCCCGCGGAGGCTGCATCATCGTATTGATAGGACGGGCGACCTCAGAAAAGGGTGGCCGGGTAGTTTCAACGGCACCAAAATCCCCTACAAAATCAAGGTCATTGATCAAATTAAAAAATGCCGGCATCTCAAGCGAAAGTAAGTCATGCAGCCCGATCATGCCAACCAGCTCCTTGTTATTATTAACCACAGGAATAAGCCCGATATGCTTATTTACGATCAGGGAGGCTGCTTCAAGAATGGTTGCGGTTTCGGATATTGAGACCACATTCTTTTTCATGCAATTTTTGATCATTCAATCCTCCATTGCCATCGACAACAATACTCACTTAAAAATTGTAACATTTTTAGGCAACTCCGATTCGACTTTATGTTCTCAGGGTGAAAACATTTGTTGTACAATCTTTTTAAAGCGGAGGATGAGATGACATACAAATCAGAGCCCCCGATTTTTACGGAAGCAATGGCACTTTACACACAGGGTGATTTTTCCCGGGCGTATGATGTGCTCACGCATTCTGCGGCACGCTATCCCGGGGAATTGCAGCAAATCTACGAGTGGCGTTTTGACCTGGCGGCGCGGTTGGGAAAGCCTGAATTGGCAGAGTCAATTTTCGAGGAAGCGCTTGATGCCGGATATTTCTACAGCGAGCGTACCCTGCGCACAGATGATGATCTGCAGCAAATGCAAGGCCGCCCGGCATTCGAAGCATTGGTCAAGCGAGACCTGGAGATACTGGCCGAAGCGCAAAGACATTCCCACCCTGAACTGGAAATCCTCTACCATGGCAGGGAATCTGCATTTGGAAAGCCTTTGTTCATTGCGCTGCACGGAAATAATTCCAATGTGTCAAAGTTCCGCCAGTACTGGGGAGCGTTGTGGAATTCCGAGTGGCTGGTGGCATTACCGCAATCCTCGCAGGTAAGCGGACGGGGAACCTATGCCTGGAACGATATGCAGGTTGTGGAGCGTGAACTCAGGGAGCATTATGCAGGGCTGTGTGCCAGCGGCAGGGTGGACCCCGGGCGTTTGTTGATCAGCGGCTTTTCCAAGGGAGGACACGCTGCCATTGATACCGCAATCCGCGGTTATCTGCCGGTGAAAGGGTTTCTGGCGGTCGCGCCCTATATTGGTAATCCGGAAGCGATGATTCCACATCTGGAGACAATCCAGAATAAACATCTGCGAGGATTTATTTTGGCTGGCGGCAAAGACAGAAAATGCATTATAAGCGCCACCTGGCTGCACGATGAGATGAAAAAACGCGGTTTATGTTGCGAGATTAAGGTTTATCCTGAGTTGGGACATGAGTTCCCCGATGATTTTGATAGTGTTTTGCCTGAGATCATTCAATTCCTATTGGGAGGATAAGAAGCAGCATGCCTAAGATACCGATCGTTGTCGAAAAATGGGAATTCCACCCGTTAACCCCTGAGCGCTGGCAGGATTTTGAGCAGGTATTCGGCCCCAACGGTGCCTGCGCCGGCTGCTGGTGCGCCTGGTTTCTGATGACCAATAAAGAGTTCAAAGAGTCAGGTAAAGAAGGACACAAAACTCTCCTGCGAACGCTCGTTCAGTCGGGGGTGGAGCCCGGCATCATTGCTTACGCGGATGGCATCCCGGCAGGATGGGTGGCGATGGCGCCGCGCGAACGTTACAAACGCCTGGCAACGTCCAAGCTCCTGGGTGCCGTGGATGAGCAGCCGGTGTGGGTGATCTCCTGTTTCTATATCTATCGTGACTACCGCCACCAGGGCTTGATGGAAAAGCTGATCTCCACTGCGGAGGATTTTGCCAGGAAGAAGGGGGCGAAGATTCTTGAGGCTTTCCCGATTGATGTGAAGGAAAAAATGAGTCCGATCAGTATCTATACCGGGATCATGGATGTTTTTTACCGGCGAGGGTTTGAAAGGGTCGCTCAAAGGGAATGGCGTCCCATCCTGCGGAAAACCCTTTAATTAATTCGAGAAAAAATTAATGCGTGAATTATTGGTAGAAAAAACTCCCCACGGAGGCTCGCGGGGAGAAATGTTATAATCGAGGTGCCGAAGGTGGGAATTGAACCCACATTCCCGAGGGAACACGATTTTGAGTCGTGCGCGTCTGCCAATTCCGCCACTCCGGCACTAGCAGTCAGAGTATATCTGACAATTTTCTAAGGGTCAAGGATTAACCATGCGCCTAGGAATCATCGGTTTACCCCAGTCCGGCAAAACCACTCTCTTTAACGCGCTCACACGCGCCACCCAGCCCACCGGCATCACCGGGAAGATGGAGATCCATACCGCGGTGGTAGATGTGCCCGACCCGCGCGTCGATAAGCTTTCCGAAATGTTTCACCCCAAGAAAACCATATATGCCAAAGTTACTTATGTGGACATCGCCGGCCTGGATGGCAGTGCCGCCAAGGGCGGTATCGCGGGGGCTCTGCTCAACCAATTAACGCAGCTTGACGGGTTCATCCATGTCGTGCGCGTATTTGAGGATGAAAATGTTCCGCACGTTAATGAAACCATCGATCCGGTGCGGGATATCGCTGCCATGGATGGAGAATTCATTCTCAACGACCTGATCGCCGCTGAACGCAAGCTGGAACGCCTGAGCGAAGAGAAAAAGAAGGGCGTCGGGCGCGATAAGGACCTGGTGGAACGTGAGATCATTTTGTTCACCCGCCTGCACGAAGCCCTCTCGCAGGAGATCCCGTTGCGGGATGTTCCCATTGATGAGTACGAGGATAAATTGCTTTCCGGGTTTGGATTCCTCAGCCGCAAACCTATCCTGATGGTGTTGAACACCTCCGAAGGGCAGGCTGCCCCCGAGATCGATTATCCCCACAAGCACAGCAAGGTGGTGGCGCTGCAGGGTAAACTGGAAATGGAGATCGCCCAGCTTGCGCCGGAAGAGGCGCAGATGTTCCTGGCGGAATATGGCATCGATGAGCCCAGCCTCAACCGCATGATCCGCCTGTCGTATGACCTGATCGGACTGCAGCCCTTTTTCACCGCGGGCGATGATGAATGCCGCGCCTGGACGGTACGCAAAGGTGCCACTGCTCCCGAAGCGGCTGGCGAGATTCACACCGACCTGCAAAAAGGCTTCATTCGCGCTGAGGTGATTGCTTATGATGATCTGATGGCGTTGGGCGGAATGAACGAAGCCAAAGCCAAAGGGAAATTACGCCTGGAAGGCAAGGAATATATCGTTCAGGACGGCGATATACTCAACATCCGCCACAGCGGATAAGCTCGTCTATAAAATAACTAAAAGGATCCCGGAGTTTTCTGAATTTCGGGGTTCATTTCAAAAAGGAGCAGTTATGCCGACATTATTTGACCCGCTGACCATTAAATCTATCACCCTTCGCAACCGCATTGGGGTTTCGCCAATGTGCCAGTACAGCTACATTGATGGTTTCTCCAATGACTGGCAGATGGTGCACCTGGGCGCAAGGGCTGCTGGCGGCGCCGGGCTGGTCATTGCCGAAGCCACCGCGGTAGAGCCGCGCGGACGCATCACGCCGTTTGACGCCGGCATCTGGTCAGATGCTCTTGTAGAACCGTTGAGCAGAGTAGCCCGTTTCATCAAGGAACAGGGGGCAGTGCCGGGAATCCAGATTGCGCATGCCGGGCGCAAGGGCAGCACGGATACCCCGTGGAAGGGCGGCAAGCCTATTTCAGCAAGCGACCCATTGGGGTATGCCGTGGTAGGTGCCAGCCCGATCCCGTTCACCGAGGGGTATCAGACCCCGCATGTTTTGACCGTTGAGGAGATCAAGGGAATCCAACGGGCGTTCGTTCAAGGCGCAGAGCGCGCCTGCGCTGCAGGCTTCGAGTGGCTGGAGTTGCACGCCGCGCATGGCTACCTGCTGCATAGTTTCTACTCGCCGCTTTCCAACACCCGTGACGATGCTTATGGCGGCAGCTTTGAGAACCGCACGCGCTTTTTGCTGGAGACCGTGGCGGCGGTGCATCAGGTGTGGCCGGATGACCTGCCACTGACTGTGAGAATTTCGGGCACCGAATGGGCGGAAGGGGGCTGGAGCGTCGAGGATTCAGTGACACTGGCAAAGCTGCTCAAGCAGGCAGGGGTTGACCTGGTGGACTGTTCCTCCGGCGGTAACCTGGCACATGTGAAGATCCCGCTTGAGCCTGGTTATCAGGTTCCCATTGCAGCGGCAGTACGCGCGGGTGCGGGCATCGCGACAGCGGCGGTGGGGTTGATCACCGGGGCACAGCAGGCGGATTCCATCATCCGCAATGAACTGGCGGATATCGTCTTACTGGGGCGGGAGATGCTGCGCGATCCATACTGGGCGCTGCATGCCGCGAAGACGCTCGGGGTACCGGGTCCGGTACCGTCGCAGTACTTGAGGGCATTTTAGAGGCAAAATAAACTCCGGATTTTCTCCGGAGTTGTTAGTTATTCCATCATCTTTTGTAAATCTTCCAGGTTCACCCGAGAGGTGAGGTCGAGGCTGAGCGGAGTGACCGATACCATATGCGAAACCCGCAGGGCATGCACATCGGTGGTGGGGTCAGCCAGGTCATCCGCGTGAGGTGAGGGTCTGGCGTCGATACGCGCAGTCCCGCCGGGTTCTTTTGGTTCCCGAAGAAAGGGAACGAAATAGCTGTGTGAGGCTAAGCGGGTAACACGCCAGGGGGTTTGCGGGTTGGCATGGATGGGTACATTGAGGTTAAGAGCGTGCACATCCGCTGGCATTTTCTTTTCCAGCAGAATGCGTGCGAATTTCTGCGTGAAAAAGGCTGCGGTGGAAAAATCAATTTCCTTGGAGTAACCAAGGTAATCTTCGTTATCCAATTGCAGCGACACCGCCAGGGCGGGGATGCTGGAAGCCGCGGCTTCAAGGGCTGCGCCGACCGTGCCGGAAAGGGTAATGTCGGTGGCGGGGTTCTCTCCATAGTTAATTCCGGAGACGACCAGGTCCGGTTTGGCTTTGAGCACATGGAAGATGCCCATCTGCACGGATTGGGCGGGAGAGCCGCCCATGGCATAGCAGGTCCATTCCTTGTCGCCGATCATCAGCTGGGTGGGCTTGATCACACCATCCGACCCCGCTGGAACGGAGCGCCCGGCACCGGAATGTTGCTCGCGCGGGGCAGCCACGGTGACGTAGCCAAGGGTTGAAAGGGCTTTCGCGGCAGCCCACAACCCGGGGGAGGCTATGCCGTCATCATTGGTGAGCAGAATTTGAGGTTTTTCCATAATTGTTTCTCGAAAATATTATCAGTAGGATAAAAAAAGAGCGGTCTATTGGCCGCTCATTTCGTGTGCCCCCGGCAGAACTCGAATCTGCAACCTTTTGCTCCGCAAGCAAACGCTCTGTCCAATTGCGCTACGAGGGCGGACGACGTAAAGCGGATGAAAATATACCTTATTTGGGGGCAATCGTCAAGGAGTGTAACAGGTGTGTAACAGGAGTGTAACAGGTGTGTAAAAGGCGGTAAAAGTGCATGGTAGATAACCGATCATGCAGCCTGAACTTGACAATTAATATATAATATATCCAAAAGATAACACGCATTATCTGGCTGTTGGGAATTGGAGGAAAAATGGTGGATTCGGTGTTGAACGCGGTGGTTACGTCGAAAGTCGAGTTATCCTCACGGGTAATGACGCTGCGGGTGGCAGCGAAGGGATGGGAACTGCCGGATTTCACCCCGGGGCAATTTGCCGTGCTGGGTCTGCCGGGGTCGGCACCTCGCGCGCAATGGTCAGAGCCTGAACAAACCCCCAGTGACCCGGACAAACTCATCCGGCGGTCGTATTCGGTCACCTCATCCTCAAAAACACGTGAATACATGGAGTTCTACATCAGCATGCTCTCCACCGGTGCGCTTACCCCGCGCCTGTTCGCGCTTAAAGTGGGTGACCCGATCTGGTTGGGACCCAAGACCAGCGGCATTTTCACCCTCAACCAGGTACCCAAGGACAAGAATATCGTTATGGTTGCCACCGGCACTGGCCTCGCGCCGTACATCAGCATGCTCACCTCGGAGTTGCAATGCGGCTCCCCGCGCATGTTTGCAGTGCTTCACGGCGCTTTTCACTCCTGGGATCTCGGCTACCGCTCCGAATTGATGACCATGCAGTACCTCTGCCAGAACTTCAAGTACATCACCACCATTGACCGTCCTGATGAAGAACCCGTGCTCTGGACTGGCAAAACCGGCTGGGTGCAGGAGGTCTGGAAATCCGGTGCAGTTGAGCAAGTCTGGGGCTTCAAACCTACCCCTGAAAACACGCATGTTTTCCTCTGCGGCGTCTCGGGCATGGTCAATGCCATGCTTACCGCGCTCAACGCGGAGAACTTCGTGGAACATACCAAACTCCAACCCGGGCAAATCCATATAGAACGTTTTGTTTAGCCACGCCAAAACTAATTATTGGTAGAAAAAATTATCCAGGGTTCCCGTGAGGAGCCCTGTTTTTTCGGTCATATCTGGCAGGATGGGCTATAATTTATTCTTATTCCAGAACAAGAGGCGAACCATGCGAAATGAAGAAGGTCTGGCGTTTCATCTTCATATAAAAGAAGGCGATATCGGGCGCTATGTGCTGCTGCCCGGCGACCCCGCGCGCTGCGAAAAGATTGCAAAGTACTTCGAGGATGCCCATTTTGTGGCGCAAAACCGCGAATATGTCACCTGGACGGGAACGTTGCTTGGTGAAAAGGTCTCTGTGGTCTCCACCGGCATCGGCTGCCCCTCGGCAGCCATCGCCGTGGAAGAGCTTGTCGAGATGGGCGCGGACACACTGGTCCGGGTGGGGTCTTCCGGCTCAATGCAGCCGTATGTGCACCGCGGCGATGTGGTCGTGGTCACCGGCTCGATCCGTGACGAGGGCACCACCAGCCATTACCTGCCGATGGAATTCCCGGCGGTGGCGGATGTGGACGTGGTACAGGCATTACGCGCCGGCGCTGAAAAGCTCGGGCTGCGCTCTCACTGCGGTATTTCGCAGTCCAAGGACTCCTTCTACGGTGAGGTGGAGCGTATGCGCATGCCCATGCCCGGCCGGCTGGAGGAACGCTGGAATGCTTTCATCGCAGGCGGCGCCATGTGTTCCGAAATGGAATCCTCGGCGTTGTTCATCCTTTCTTCCATATACCGCAAACGCGCCGGCGGCGTGATGATCGTGGTCAACGAGGCAGACCTGGGCGGACATGCAGATACTCACATGGTTGAATTTGATGCCGACAATGTGATCCAGGTGGCCATCGAGGGGTTTAAGATACTTATCGGGCAGGACCACACAAAAGCTGGTCGTTAAATTCACAAAAACTCACATTGAAACGAGCATCGACCCATGGTTAATAAGTTTTTTCACCGTATCAAGAATATGCCCCGCGACCTGGCATTATTTTTTGTCATTTCGTTCGCGGTCGGGCTGGCAGCAAACCTGGTGGATTCAACGCTCAACAACTACCTCAATGAAACGTTCACCCTGACCGGGTTCCAGCGCTCTTTCCTCGAGTTTCCCCGTGAACTCCCGGGTTTCCTGGTGGTGTTCATCTCCGCGTTATTCTGGTTTTTGGGCAGCCGCAAACTGGGATTCTTCTCTCTTCTCATCTACGCGGCTGGTATCCTCCTCATTGGCACCATCTCCAGTACCTATACCGTGCTGGTGATTTTTCTCTTCATCTATAGCCTGGGCATGCATACCTTCATGCCCGTTGCCACCACCATCGGTATGGAACTGGCGGCAGATGGCCGCACCGGGGCGCGGCTGGGGCAGTTGAACGCGGTTCGCAACATGGCAATGATCGTTGGCGCGGGGTTGGTTTTCCTCGGCTTCAAGTATCTTCATTTCACTTATTCATTCACCTTCATCCTGACGGTGATCGTGCTGGTAATTGCAGCGGTTCTGATGCTGGCGATGAGTCCGCAAAAAGTGGCGTTAAGCCATTCATTTCTGAAACTCCGCAAGGAATACAATGTTTTTTATATGCTGGCGGTTTTATCCGGCAGCCGCAAACAGATCTTTATCACCTTTGCCCCCTGGGTGATCGTCACCATTTATCACAAACCGACCCAGACCATCGCCACCCTGCTTGTCATTGGGGGCGTCATCGGCATCCTCTTCCAGCCCCTGCTGGGGCGCGCCATTGATCGTTTTGGCGAAAAAACGATCATCACTATTGAAGCCATCACTTTCGTCTTTGTCTGCCTGGGGTATGGATTTTCCGGATCGCTGTTTTCTGTGAATACCGCGTTCATCATCACCTGTGTTTGCTACCTGACCGACCAGGTATTGATGTCAGTGAGCATGGCGCGGTCAACCTATATCAAAAAGATTGCGCTGCAGCCAACGGATATTCAACCGGCGTTATCGGCGTCGGTCACCATTGACCACATTTTTTCCATCAGCGTTGCCCTGCTGGGGGGAGTGATCTGGTCAAAGCTGGGTTACCAGTATGTATTCCTGCTTGGAACTATCATTTCCGTCCTTAATTTTTTCACAGCCCGGAAAATGCGGCTTCCCGTTCATTTTGGCAAAGTGGATGTTGTTATTCCAGAAACCCCTCCTTTATAATGGGTCAACTCTACAAGTAAAAAATGGAACCATTACCGGAAACCCCCGAATCTTCCACAGGCAAGAAACCCCTGTCAGTAAAAACACTTGTTACCACCCTCCTTTTCCTGGTGACGATTGGTATGATCCTGGCATTTGATTTCCAAAAGATCAAAACTTTCATCGCTGGCGCAGGGATCTGGGGGATTTTTATCGCCATTATTATTTACGGGTTGCTCGGGTTCACCGTCATCCCATCCGAACCGCTCACGGTCCTGATCGGTGCCATGTTCGGTCCGTGGGTGGCCACGCTTGCCTCGCTGGCGGGCAACACACTCTCTTCCATGGCAGAATACACAGTCGGCCGCCGCATCGGCAATGCAACGAATTTCATGAGCCAGAAGGAAAAATTACCATTCGGGCTTGGAAAGCTAAATCCAGACTCACTGGCATTTTTGCTCTTTGCGCGCGCCATCCCGGGGTTTGGCGGCAAAGCGGTGAGTATCATTGCGGGGGTTTACAAAATCAACTTTTTCCGCTTCATGTGGACCGCCTTTGTGACCCTGATCGTTGGTTCCGCGGTATTTGCGTTTGGCGGATTCGGGTTGGAAAAACTATTCCCGTAGACTTTTCTATCCTGAATTTGATAAAATGAATAGGACGTTAACCACATTTAATTAATAATCCGGGGAGTGGAAATGAAGATCAACTTCGGCATGTGGAAACAGGCATTATCCGGGCTGGTAAAAATAGCAGATAAGGCTGAGTGGGACCGCCTGGACGTGGTCTCCAAATGGCTCATCGCCACCCGGTCAGGGGTCACCATCGTAACGTTCTACTCCTGCGCGGTGGGCGGGCTGCTGGCGCTGCGCGATGGCTTCTTTGCCGTGCTGCCTTTCCTCATCATCACACTGGGATTGTTCATCGCGCATGGCACCAATAACCTCCTCAACGATTACACCGATTTTAGCCGCGGCGTGGATACGGATAATTACTTCCGTACTGCGTACGGGGTACATCCCCTTTACCAGAAATTCTGGACAAAACGCCAGCAGCTCACATGGTTTGCGGTGAGCGGTCTGCTGGCGGTGAGCTCGGGGGTATACGCACTTTTCTACACTCATTTTGATAAAACGGTCATCGGCTTTTTCCTCTTTGGAGCGCTGGTGCTGCTCTTTTACACCTGGCCGCTCAAGCACATTGCCCTGGGTGAGCTCAACATCTTCCTCGTCTGGGGACCTGTGCTGGTCTCAGGGGTATACCTGGTGCTGGCGAAGCAGTTCATCCCAACCCTGTGGGAAGTGGCGCTGGCGGGGGTACCTATCGGCTTGACCGTGTTGAGCATCAACCTGGGCAAGCATATCGATAAATCCGCGGAGGACAAACGCAAGAAAATTGGCACGCTGCCGGTGGTCATTGGCGAAAAAGCCGCGCGTTATTTGAATATGGCAGCCATCGCCCTCATCTACCTGGTGATCCTCTACCTGGTATTCATTACGCACTACTTCACCCCGGTGATGCTGCTGGTACTCCTGGCAGGAAAGCGCGCTTTATATGCCTTCGGGGTTTTATTGAAACCGCGTCCGGCAGAACCCCCGGCTGAATGGAAATTCTGGCCAACCTGGTTTTCCGGGTTCACTTTCTACCACAACCGGTTGTTCAGCAACCTGTTCGTGCTGGCGCTGCTGGCGGATGTGCTTTTGCGAATTTTTCTGCCGGGTTTCTGGCCGGCGAGGTAGTGATCTCAAACTAAGGAGTTGCGCATGGACCTCGTGATGCTCTCGCGTTGGCAATTTGCTCTCACCATCATTTACCACTTCTTCTTTGTCCCGCTCACGCTGGGGCTGGGGTGGCTGGTGGCCATCCTCGAAACCATCTACGTGGTGAAAAAGAATGAAACCTACAAAAAATTGGCCAAGTTCTTCGGCAAGATGTTCCTCATTAACTATGCGATGGGGGTGGTCACCGGCATAGTGATGGAGTTCCAGTTTGGCATGAACTGGTCGGAATACTCGCGCTTTGTGGGGGACGTGTTCGGCGCGCCGCTGGCGATCGAGGGATTGACCGCGTTCTTCCTGGAATCAACCCTGCTGGGAGTATGGATCTTCGGCTGGGAGCGGGTCTCAAAGAAAGTGCATGTTGCCATGATGTGGCTGGTGGCTTTCGCCGGCAACCTGAGCGGTCTGTGGATTCTTCTGGCGAACGGCTTCATGCAGAACCCGGTGGGATACGAGATCGTCAACGGGCGGGCGCAAATGGTCGATTTTGGCGCCCTGCTGACCAACCCGCGCGCCTGGTACTTCTTTGCGCATACCATTTCCTCCGGGCTGGTGACGGCAGCCTTCTTCATGCTGGGGATCAGTATTTACCAGATGGTGAAGAAAGCTGATGAAGAGGTGTTCAAGATCACATTCCGGTTGGCGGCGGTGGTGGCGTTGATCGCCACCGTGCTGGTGGTTGTGACCGGGCACGCCCAGGGGCTTTACCTGCGCAAGGTGCAGCCGATGGCTGCCGCCGCCTCAGAGGCGCACTATACTACGCAGGACCCGGCGGACTGGTCGGTGATTGCCCTCTTTGATAAGACTGGAAAACGGGTGACCTGGGATATCAAGATCCCGAAAGCCCTGAGTTTTTTGTATTATTTTAAATTCACCGGTTCCGTAGAAGGGATCGACGATATCCAGGCGCAGTACGAGCAGCAGTTCGGACCCGGCGACTATGTGCCGCTGGTGGCACTGGATTACTGGATGTTCCGAATTATGGTCGGGCTGGGCTTTTTGATGGTGGCGCTGGCGTTCATCGCGGTGCTGTTTGCGCGCAAGTTCCCGCTCAAGTGGCTCAAAGCCATGCGCTGGTTGACGATTGGTATCGCGCTGCCTTACCTAGCGAATACTGCCGGCTGGCTGCTGACCGAGAACGCGCGCCAGCCGTGGATCGTCACCCGGCTGCTCAAGACCGAGGACGCGGTATCGCCGAACCTGACACCGGCGAGTGTGCTTATCAGCATGATCGGGTTCATCCTGGTGTACACGCTCTTGATGACCTTTGATGTGATCCTGCTGACGCGCACCGCCCGCAAAGGGCTGGCTGCCGGCCAGCTGGATTCGGTGCCGGTGGATGAACCAGTGGAAGTGGAAGGAGGCAAATAATGACCCTCAATATTGTCTGGTTCGTTTTGATCGCGGTGCTTTACGCAGGATACTTCTTCCTTGAAGGCTTTGATTTCGGCGTGGGCATGCTGCTGCCGTTCGTGGGCAAAAAGGATGCCGAACGCCGCGCAGTAATCAATACCATCGGCCCGCATTGGGATGGTAACGAGGTGTGGCTCATCGTGGCTGGCGGGGCTACTTTTGCCGCTTTCCCTGGCTGGTACGCCACCATGTTCAGCGGGTTCTACCTGGGCATGTTCCTGCTGCTGCTGGCGCTCATCGTCCGCGGTGTGGCGTTCGAGTTCCACAGCAAGCTCGGCAGCTCCAAATGGCGTTCCGCCTGGGATTGGGCTATTGCGGTGTGCAGCTTTTTAGCACCGGTGCTGCTGGGTGTGGTCTTCACCAACCTGGTGAAGGGCGTGCCCATCGACGGTACGCAGATGTACACAGGCACCTTCTGGACGCTGCTCAACCCGATGGCGATTCTGGGCGGGCTGGCGGTGGCAGCGCTCTTTTTCTTGCACGGCGCCCAATTCCTGGCGCTCAAGCTGACCGATGAGCCCTACGCGCGCGTGAAGAAGATCAGCGAGATGGCATGGATGGTGACACTGGTACTCGCGGGTGCTTTCTTCACATTCCTGATGTGGGGCACCACCACCTTTGGTGACAAAGGCACCGGTGTGGTCATCGCCCCGTTCGCAGCGGTGTTCGCGCTGATTGGTGCGCGGCTGACCACCGGGGCGAAGCGTGAGGGCTGGACTTTTGTGCTCACCGGGCTGGCGATCGTGCTGACAGTGGCGAGCTTCTTCATCGCCCTCTTCCCCAATGTGATGATCTCCAGCACTACCCATCTGAACAACCTGACCATCACCAACGCCTCCTCTTCGCCCTACACGCTGAAGGTGATGACCATTATCGCGGCAATCATGGTGCCTATTGTGCTGGCGTACCAAATTTGGACGTACCGGGTCTTCCGCCGGCGCGTGAAGGCTGACCCGAAGGAATTGACTTATTAGTTGTCCTGGCGAAACCTGCCAGGATACGCAAAGATCGCTATAATCAGTAACTAGTAATTCGTAAAAACTCAACCTCCGGGTGGAAAAAACCCCGGAGGTTTTTTGTTATGAAGATTCAAACTCTAAAAAATTCTTGTTTTAGCGCCAGGCTCCCAGTAATGCACCGAATAACACGAAATTGAGCAGGTGGTTTTGCCGATCTCGATTGCCCAGATCTTGAAGCCATGACCGGCGAAGAGTTTATTCACCAGGTAGGCGCCGACAATATGACCGTCCAATTCAGCCACGCGGCTGAGTTCCGGCAGGTAAGCTGGGTCGCTGCGCAGCATGTGGACCAGCAAATGCTCGCTGCAGCCCGGGTTGTGCAGGTTCCAGAAGGCTTTCTGGATCATGTATTCAGTTGAGTAAAAATCGTTAGGGCGTTCGGGGCGGATGAGCAGGGGCATGCGGGGTCTCGAGTTGATTTTATATACCAACGACTATATTTTGTTAATCCTTATCCATTCCCCACCTTTGAGGGTTGGTGAGGATGTATTCGACAGTGGCAGCGTATTCCCTATCGATGCGTACGATCCGATCATAATACCCGCGCTGCCAGAGGCGTTCGCCGGGAGTTCCGCGCAGGTCGTTGATGCGTTTGGCGGTGTTCATTTTGAGGTAGCCGACCACCAGGGGGATGGTCATGATTCGGCGCGGTTGGGGATGGGGACGTGGAGGTCCTTGTAGGGGCGGTTCATGAACCGCTATGAATGACGATAATCCCATGAAAATGGTCCGGCATGACAATGGCGGCATCGATGGATAATTGAGGATACTCCGGGATTGACCGCCACACCTCCCAAACGATCCCTGAATAATCGTTGCCGTGAAAGACGTTTTGCGTGATTTCGCCAAACACAGGCTCGCGACCCTGCGTGCAGAGCGTGACGAAATACGCGCCGGGGTCTGAATAATCAGCTTGCGGGTGGCGGAGTGAGTTTGGGCGGAGAGGGAAGGGCATGGGGCTGCCGGCGGGGGGAAATCTTAAGCTGGTTACCGTAGCATGCGCACATCCCGCTTGTTTGAAAACCACCCCAAGGGAGCAAACCAAATAAAATATTATTACGTAACGTGAGAACAATCAATGATTAATCAATAAAAACAAACACTTGACAATTGAACAATCTTAATATATAATGGTTATGTAGAGATAGTTCAGTTTCTACAAGGAGAAAAAATGAAAATAACAATCTTTGAAGGAACCCCAGAGGAATTCAAATCCGTTGTAAATGTGCTTGGGAATACCACAATAAGCTCACTGAAAGAAGAGGATGCACAGATCGACATTAAAAAAGCATACAAGGCTATGCTGCATCGGGCGCAAATCCACGAAGGACAAAAAGATTTATACAGGATATTGGCCAAAGGAGAGATTTCAAAACCAGAATTGTACGGGTTGATGGACAGATCCGATGAGCAGATGCGAGGAGTTCTTGGTGCTTTGGGAAGAAGGATAAGCGGTACTCCTGAAATTATGGAAGCTGGATTACCCGGTGATATAAATGCCATTATGGTGTGGAATAAAACAAGTAACAATACAATTAGCCTTAAACCCGAGTTTCTTGAAGTGTTAATTGAGGAAAAGATAATTTGAATTTACCAAACATTGAACGCAAAAAGCCCTGATTAAGGGCTTTTTGTTTAAACCGAAACCAACTAGAAGTGTGTCACCATCACGCCATAATTGGTGCCGTCGTCCTGTATAATAATTATCAAGGTAATCGGGGAGGACTATGCCAAAAGTGAATGGAATTGGATATGGTGAGTTTACACCTATTAAAATCGATCATTTTTCAAAGATTGCTAAAGCACATCTTCTCATAACCCAAGCAGTCTTAAATAGAAATAGTGGTTACTACCCTCAAAACTATCATTACATTGATTTAACGGCAGGTTGCGGTCAAACCCCAAATGGGGAAAAAGGATGTGCAATTACTTTCGTTCAACAAGCGGAAAGTGATAACATCACCATCAATTCAACCATGAGTTTTTTTGAATGCGATCAAGGTAAACTAGATGAACTAAAACATGAATTAGAAAAACAAAAACTTGAAAACAGATGGAGAAAATCGAGTTGGAATTTTTATTGTGGAAAATACGAAGAATTAATCCCAAATTTAATAAATTCGAAAACGAAAGATTTCGGGCTGTTCTTTATCGATCCTTCAGGTGAACTTCCAGACTTCGATATCCTGAAACACCTGTCAATCGTTCGTCCAAAAATGGAGATCTTAATCTATCTGCCTTCAACTAATGTAAAAGAATATTTCAATATACAAATAAAAAATTAACCGATTATTTAGGAAGTGTTTCGAAGAAATACTGGTTGATTAGAGAACCTATAAGGCAGGATAAGCATAAATGGACATTTCTTCTGGGTACTAATGCTGAGAACCTTTTTAATGACTATAAACAAATAAACCTTTATCGAGTAGACACAAGAAAAGGTCAAGAAATATTAAGAGAATTAAACTTGACAGCAAAAGAGAAATTCGAAGAAGATCAACCAAGATTATTTTGAATCAGTTTTTTATAAAACACACTAGTTATGCGTAGAATCCGGGAAACCATATGGCAAATTCGAAAATTGAGTGGACTAATGCAACTTGGAACCCAACAACAGGTTGTTCAAAAATTAGTGAGGGTTGTACAAATTGTTACGCAGAAAAACTCTCTAAACGTTTAAAAGCAATGGGTGTGACAAAGTATTCAAATGGATTTCAAATTACAGTTCACAAAGATGTTCTCCAATTGCCTTTAAAATGGAAAAAACCATCCCTAATTTTTGTAAATTCAATGAGCGACTTGTTTCACGAGGATATTTCAACGGAATTTATTCTTGATGTCTTTTCGGTTATGCGTCAAGCCCATTGGCATACATTTCAGATTCTTACGAAAAGGTCCCCAAGGTTGGTCGAGCTAAACAACATTATCGATTGGCCGTCCAATGTTTGGATGGGCGTAACGGTCGAGAACAATGAATATAGATATCGAATTGACGATTTGAGGAAAACTAATGCAAAAATAAAATTCTTATCTCTTGAACCGTTAATCGGTCCAATTCCAAATATAGACTTACGCAAAATTCATTGGGTAATTGTTGGTGGTGAATCTGGACCAGGCGCGCGACCAATTGAGGAAAAATGGGTGGTAGATATTCGTGATCAATGCATAGAAACGAGGACATTGTTCTTCTTTAAGCAATGGGGTGGTACGAGGAGAAAAACAAATGGGAGGTTGCTCCAGGGAAAAATATGGAGCGAAAAACCAAATTTATTTTCAGAATCAATTAGTCAGTTAAATATATTGAATTAGAAGTAAGCAGTGTGTTAATATTTGTGACTAATAACTGGCAGTTATTGCAACAGTTGTTATATTGAGGGATGTTCTCATTGAGGGATGTTCCCCCCTCTTGCCAATCCCCCCCAAATTTTGTACAATAGAATCTGGTAAAACCACCAGCCAGATTTATGTTTTTGTAAGGGCAATTCATGAATTGCCCCTACGGGATGAAACACATATTGACCAACCCAATCGAACCTTTACGTGTGAAGAGCCTCAAGGACGCCTGCGTGGCGCACCTCGAAGAGCTCATCCTCTCCGGCGACCTGCCGGTGGGCGAACGCCTGCCCGCCGAGCGCGATCTGGCGGCGCGCTTGGGCGTCAGCCGCCCGGTGCTGCACGAAGCCCTGGTCGATCTCGCTGCCAAGGGGCTGGTCACGGTCCAACCCCGGCGCGGGGTGGTGGTCAACGATTACCGGCAGTCCGGTTCGTTTGCCATCCTCTCCTCGCTGTTGAATTACGCCAACGGTGCGCTGAACCCCGAAATGCAGCGCAGCCTGTTGGCGGTGCGTATCCTGCTGGAGCGGGAAACGGCGCGGCTGGCGGCAGAGCATGCCACTCCATCTCAAATCGATGAGCTGAAGGGCATTCTCTCCGAGGAGAAAGCCGCGCCCCGGGGGGAACTCGCCCGTCTCACCGCGCTGGACTACGCCTTCCACCTGAAGGTGGCGCTCGCCAGCGGCAACCTGGTGTACCCGCTCGTCCTCAATTCGTTCAAGAATATCTATACCCACTTCACCACCGCCTTCTTCCAGCTGAAGGCAGGCACCGCGGCGGTGGAAGAAGTTGTCGCTTTCCACGAACAGCTTATCGCGCTCATCGCGGCCCGCAAGCCGCAGCAGGCTGCCGCGCTGATGGAAGAAATGTTAAATCGCGGCGAGAAGCAATTGCTCGAATCCATGTAAAACAGGAGGGACCATGTCCACAATGACCACCGAGAAACCCCGCTTTGCCATCAAGGAACCAGGGAAACTTTCAAATCGAATCAAATGGCTGCGGGATTATTATTTTGAGGGGTTAAAACGCAAATGGAACGCGGAATACACTTCATGGACCACGGGTACGCCGTGGGACTTTCAATACAACGAGCTCTCGTTCTACATCGTCCCCGAGACCTATTTCTACATTTCCACCTTCCGCTCCTCTTTCAAGCAGACCGCTAAACCTGTAACGCTGGACGCGGATTTCTGGAAGTGGAGCCTGCCGGAACGCCGCGCCTGGTTCCTCAAGGAAGTGATGGTCAAGTACCTGCCAAAGGAGATCCTCCCCGGCGACCTGTTGGCGGGAGGGCGCTTTAACGTGATGATCAGCCACTGCCTGACAGAAAAAGAAACCAGGGAGTACGACCAACTGGTGAAGGGCAAGGGCGGCGCGCGCGAAGCCATGCTGTGGTTTCACAATCACGGCTACGGCAACTGCGGCGCCACCAGCGGTCATCTAGTACCGGGTTACGCGCGCGTGCTCGAGCACGGCTGGAAGGGCATCCACGCTGATCTGAAAAAAGCCTACAATACGCTCAGCGAATCCGAGAAGAACGGCAAACACGGTAAGCAGTTGCGCGCGATGATCACCGCTTCCACGCTGGCGCGGGAGCTGGCAGGTGAATACCGCAAGGTGCTGACGGGGCTGGTCGCCGAAGAGAAGAACGAGGAACGTAAAGCCGAACTGACACAAATGGCGGATAATTTGTCCCGGGTGCCGTGGGAACCGGCGCGCAACTTCTGGGAAGCCGTTCAGTCGTTGTGGATGACGCACATGCTGGTGATGTCAGACGAGAATTACCCCGGCCCGGGGGTGTCCTTCGGGCGCATTGATCAGTACCTGTATCCGCTGTGGCAATCCTCGCTCAAGGCGGGGATGGACCGCGAATTCGCCAAGGAGGTCCTCAAGTGCTTCTGGGTGCACTGCAACACCGCCTACGACGCCATGATCCGGACGGGCGGGAACCAGGGCATCACCGCCGGCTACGGTCAGCTCTTCACCCTTTCAGGGGTGGGCGCTGCCGGGCTGGATATGACCAACGACCTCACCTACGCCATGATGGAAGTCATCGACGAGATGTCGCCCATTTTGGAACCCAAGCCCAACGTGCGCCTTCACCGCGGCACGCCGGAACTATTCCTGGACAAGGTGGTAGATATGATCGCCAGCAGCCAGGGCGCGCCGTTTTTGCTCAATTTTGACGAACGCTCCATTGCCGGCATGATGCTGGAAGCGCGCAAGGGGCACGTCGAGCACCTGATCCACGCCGGCAACGTGCACGATTACGCCCCCGTCGGCTGCCTGGAGAACACCATGGTCGGCAACGACCGCTCCGGCACCGTGGATGACAACCTGAACTTATTGAAAGCCGTGGAACTCACCCTCACCGGCGGTTATGACCTGAACCCGGTGACGGACGCGCTCACCGGTAAAGCCGCACCGCGCACCCTGGATGGCATCCCCACCGGCGACCCGGCGGCGTTTTCCGGCTGGGAGCAGTTCTGGAACGCTTACGCCGAACAGACGCGCGCCATGATCAAACGCAGCGTGGACCTCTACGAGAAGTCGGAATCGATACGGGCGCGTTACTTCCAGACGCCATATCTCTCCTGCCTGGTGAAGGGCTGCGCCGAGAGCGGCAAAGACATCAACGAGGGCGGCGCGGAATTGGGATTCGTGACCATCGAAGCGGTCACCTACGCCACCACGGTCGACAGCTTGCTGGCTGTGAAATTTTTAGTTTATGACAAAAAGGTCTGCACCATGAGTGAATTGGTGCAGGCGCTGCGCGACAACTGGGTGGGGCACGAAAAACTGCAAGCAATCGCTGTCAACAAGGCGCCCAAGTACGGGTGCGACGACGACGCCGCCGACGCGATGGCGAAAGCCGTGATGAACCTGTGGACCGAGGAGACCTGGAAGCACAAGACCATCAGCACCAACCGCCAGTTCCGCCCGGGCATGCTCAGCTGGAATTACTGGATTTCCTATTCGGATATTTTAGCGGCCAGCGCGGACGGGCGCGCGAAGGGCAAGTTCCTATCCAATGCCATCTGCCCAAGTAACGGCGCTGACAGCAAGGGACCCACTGCGAACGTGAACTCGGTGGGCAAGGTGCTGGGCGGCAAGGCGGCTGACGGCAAGGGCGACTGGGGGGAGTATTTTAATGTGCTGCCCAACGGCGCAAGCCACACCATCACCTTTAACCCATCCATCCTGCGCGATCCCGAGCACCGCGACAAGTTCAAGGCGTTCCTGCGCGGCTACATTGAGAACGGCGGCAGCGCCCTGCAGGTGAACATGCTCAACGCCGACCTGCTGCGCGATGCCCAGAAGCATCCGGAGGAGTACCGCCACCTGCTGGTGCGGGTGACCGGCTATAACGCCTACTTCACCACCATCGGCAGGGAACTGCAGGACGAGATCATCGCCCGCGAAAGCCACCAGATGTAAATGGACGAAAATATCACCGCGTCGCCCGTTACCGGCACCATTTTGCACCTGCAGCGCCTGTCCACCGAGGACGGGCCGGGCATCCGCACCACCGTCTTTTACAAGGGCTGTCCGCTGCGCTGCGCCTGGTGCCACAACCCCGAAAGCCTGAAGGTGGGCGCTGAGGTGCAGTGGTACAAGAACCGCTGCATCGACTGCGGCTCCTGCCTGGATGCCTGCGAACTGGATGGATTGACGCGTACCGATGACGGCATCGAGCGCAACCGCGAATTGTGCACCGCCTGTGGCGAGTGCGTGGAAGCCTGCCCCACCGGCGCGATGGAACTACTGGGTACTGTTTGGAGCGTTACTGACCTGGCGAATGAACTTGCGAAGGATCGGGCATACTTTGAGAAATCCGGTGGGGGCGTCACCCTCTCTGGAGGCGAACCCGGTCTGCAGCCGGCCTTCACGCTGGAGTTGATGCGCGAACTCAAGCGCCGCGGCATCTCAGTAGCGCTGGATACCTGCGGGCTGTGTGCCTGGGAAACACTGGAAACACTGGCAGCCGAAGCGGATGTGGTGCTTTATGACATCAAACTGATTGATGCCGGTGATCACGAGCGCTGGACAGGCGCGCGTAACGAGCGCATTCTGGCGAACCTGGAAAGACTGGCGCACCTGCAAAGGAAACGAAGAAAAGAATTGTGGATCCGCACCCCGCTCATCCCGGGGGCGACGGTGAGCGCAGCCAATTTAGGCGGAATCAGCGCTTACCTGGCGCAGGATCTTCCGAACGTCGTGGCGCGCTGGGAGCTGTGCGCCTTCAACAACCTGTGCCGGGATAAATATGAGCGCCTGGGGCTGCGCTGGCAGTTCGTGGAGACGCCATTGATGACCAAAACCGAACTGGCAGAGGCGGGAGCCTGGGCGAACGCGGGCGGATTCGCGCCTGAACGCACGTTCGTCACCGGCGCGGCGAAATTTGACCATGCAACAATGAATTAATTCTAGAAAAAATTATTGTGGGAGGGACGATGACAGACCAATTGATGCCGTACAAGGAGTTCTCGGAGCAGGATATCAAGGACCTGCTGCCTGCGATGAAGGTGGGGATCATGGGCACGGTAACGCCGGAGGGTCTGCCGCATCTCACCCTCATCACCACGCTGATGGCGAGTGACGCCCAAACGCTGGTGTGGGGGCAGTTCATGGAAGGCATGAGTAAAAAGCACGTGCTGACCAACCCGAAGACCGGGTTCATGATCATGAGCCTGGCAAAGGACTTCTGGCGCGGCAAGGCGGATTATTCCGTGCCGGCGACAAGCGGTAAGGATTACGATTTTTACAACAACACCCCGCTCTTCCGCTACAACACCTACTTTGGCGTGCATACCGTACACTACATGGATCTCATTGCCCAGACCGGCAAGCATCCCCTGCCGATGAACAAAATCATAGTTGCAGCCATCAAAACGATGGTGATGAAGACGCTGCTGCCCAAAAGAGGTAAAACACAGGTGCTCAACGGTTGGAGCAAGGCGTTCTTCGACAAGATCGACAACCTCAAGTTCCTGAGTTACGTGGGCGCCGATGGCTACCCGGTGATCATCCCGCTCATCCAGGCGCAGAGCCTTGATACACAATACATGCTGTTCTCATTCGGGGCGTTTGGAGACGAATTAGACAAAATTCCGGCGTATACCCCCGTGGCGCTGTTCGGCATGGCGCTGACCATGGAAGATGTGCTGGTGCGCGGCACCTACCAGGGATTCAAGCGGGTATTAGGCATGAAATGCGGGGTGATCCAGCTGGATTACGCCTACAATCCTATGCCGCCCGCGCCGCTGCAAATATATCCCGAAGTACCTATCGAGGCGGTAAGGGAGTTTTAGGAGCGACCCCTGCTTGATCTCCATCGGGCATGGTTTTTGTTCGCCGGGATGTGACCTCAGACACCTTTATATAAATGAATAAGGGAGTAAATTTCATCCATGCATAATATGGAGGATGGATTTGAGATCTGTTTTTCGTGAACCTGTCAGCGGGTTGATCCACCTGGTCTCGGCGGTTCTCGCCCTGGTCGGAACCGTGCTTCTCGTGATCGCCGGGGGCGGCAGCACAACCAGGCTGCTCTCTTTACTCGTCTACGGGCTTTCGTTAATCACCCTGTTCACCGCCAGCACCCTCTATCACCTGGTACGCAACCCTGATGCGGACACGTCCAAACTGCGCAAGTTCGACCATGCTGCCATTTACCTGCTCATTGCCGGCACCTATACCCCGGTCTGCCTGAACCTGCTTACGGGCAGCCTGAGGTGGGGATTCTTTGCGCTGATCTGGGGTATCGCGCTGGTGGGAGTGGTGGTCAAGCTGTTCATCATCAAGGCGCCGCGTTGGGTGACTGCCGGGGTATATTTGGTCATGGGATGGATGGCAATCCTGGTGGTCAACCCATTGGCGCTGGCAATGCCGGCCGCAGGGCTGGCGTGGATGCTGGCAGGCGGGCTGCTCTACACTGTTGGTGCTGTCATCTATATCACGAAGAAACTGGATCTAATTCCCGGCGTGTTTGGCTTTCACGAAGTCTGGCATGTTTTTGTAACGCTGGGCGCGGCTTGCCACTTCATCATGATCTACCGCTTTGTGGCGCTGGTGTAATCCCATTTTGGCGTTCAATTACAAGGTAAAATAAGAAAACTGTCGGGTGTGAACCCGGCAAGTTGTTAACTATTATCAGGAGCTCTCATGGCGCTAAGCAACAAGAAACCTGCCCTCATCTTTGACTTCGGCGACGTGCTGGTGGAGTGGAAATTCCAGAACCTGTACCGCAAGGTGTACGCCAGCGACGCCGAAATCGAATTATTTCTAGAAAAAACTCAGCTGCGCCAGATGAACAGACGCTTTGATGCCGGTTATCCATTTGAAAAGGGGCTCGCCGAACTCTATGCTGCCCACCCCGAATATGCGCGCGAGTTGGGCTGGTTCAACACGCGCTGGGGCGAAGCCAGGGGACCGCAAAACGAAGCGGTGATCGACCTGATGCGCACGCTCAAAACGGCGGGCTATCCCCTGTTTGGGCTGAGCAACTGGTCGCGGGTGAAGTTTGACACGGTGAAGGACGAACTGGTCTTTCTGCCGCTGCTGGAGGATTACCTCATCTCAGGCGACGCAGGGGTGACAAAGCCGGATGAGCGCATTTACCGCATACTGTTGGAGCGCATCGGCAGGCCGGCGAGGGAGTGCATCTTCATCGATGATTCCGAGGAAAACGTGTTCGCCGCCGAGGAAATTGGCATACGCACCATTCTCTACCGCTCACCGGAGCAGCTGCGCCGGGAATTAGGGTCTATGGGAATCCCGGGAAAGTGATACATCATTAAATAACTACTTTGGGATAAGCGGTGGCAAAATGAAATATGAAGACGTAGCAGGGGTACGCGTACCGAAAATCGGGTTTGGCACCTGGTCGATTGGCGGAAAATCAGGCGCTGATCCTTTTAGCAATAAAAAATCGCTTGCCGCATTACGCTCCGCGTTGGAGCTTGGATATACCCATTTTGACACCGCCGAGATTTACGCCCATGGTCACGCGGAAGAATTGCTGGGCGAAGCCATCCGCGTTTCGGGCAGAAAACGTGAAGACCTGCTCATCACATCAAAAGTCGACCCTCTTCATTTGCGATACAAGGATGTGCTCAAAGCGTGTGATCGAAGCCTGCGCCGCCTGGGGATGGACTACCTGGATATCTATCTTATCCATTGGCCGAGCCCGGTAATCAAGCTGGAAGAAACTTTCCGCGCGTTGAATGAACTTGTGACGAATGGCAAAGTACGGCATGTGGGTGTCAGCAATTTCAAGCTCAAGCAGCTCATGCGCACACAGGAATTATGCGAGACTCCAATTATCACCGACCAGGTTCCCTACCGCCTACCGGATAGAACCTACGCGGAGAACGGGGTTCTTGAATACTGCCAGCAAAACAATATCCTTCTCACAGCGTACTCGCCTATAAAGTTCAGGAGCATCAGGGTTAACAACACTCTCAAGGCAATTGCGGCAGCTCACGGGGTGAGCTCGTTTCAAATTGCGCTCGCCTGGCTGGTCGCGCAGGCGCGGGTGATCACAATCCCCATGTCATTCAATCCAGTACACCAGGAAGAGAATCTGCAGGCTGCCGAGATTGAGCTGTCGCCTGATGAAATCGCTCAACTCAATTCGCTTTATTCCCGATAAATTCAATCCTCCGTGTAATCGGGATGCGAGTATGGTGAGCAGGGAGAATAGATCATAATTGACCTTCAAGCAGTATTCACAACAATTAAAAAAGAGATGGCAGTGTACCAGCCGCCTCTTCAACCAAAAACCGAGACGGAACGATATTACGACCTGTGGTCTTTCAAGGACCTGGTGATCGAGGGACGCAAGCGCAAGGAAGTGTTTTTCGCCGGGAGCATCATCCAGAAGGGTTACGTCGGGTTTTACTTCATGCCGGTGTATGCCGAACCGCAGGTGAAGGGGCTGTTCAAGCCGGAACTGCTCAAACTGCTCAAAGGCAAATCCTGCTTTTACGTGAAGAGATTGGATGACGAATTGACCGCGCAGATCAGGCAGGCGCTGGCGGATGGCATTGAGATCTACAAAAGACGCGGCTGGGTGTAAGCCGTTTATCTGCATTAGGAAATTTAACCACAGACCCGGCATTCATAAAGACCAGCCAGGTCTTGAGTTCCGATTAATTAAATAAGTTATTTTTTCTTGCGGGCTTCAAAAATAGCCTGGTTTATTCCAATGCTTGCAATAATAATGATCAAAATGCCAACTAGCAACCAGGGCAGTTTCATATCTCCCGCCCAAAAACCGAGTATGCCTCCAACAAACAACCACAGGATATTAATGACAATCGGAAGGACGTATTTTGGTTTCATAGTTTTCTCCTTATAAATATGAGGTTTCTCCATGAGGATTTTTCATAAACCAGTCCTGAACTTTTATTGGTGTTTCATCCTTGGCAGGTCGAAGACGACTGAAAGATCCGTCCGGAAGCATAATTCTTGCGCTTTGATTGTCTCTTAAATTCATCTCCAAGACATGGTCGCGTAAATAGCGAATTTGATTTTCGTCCTCTATTGGGAATAAGGTTTCAACGCGGCGGTCCAGGTTGCGTGTCATCAAGTCCGCGCTTCCCAGGTAGATTTTTTCTTTACCATCATTATAGAAATAAAAGATTCTGCTGTGCTCCAAAAAACGGCCAACAATACTGATCACCCGGATATTTTCACTCAGTTTTTCAACACCCGGCACCAGGCAGCACATTCCACGGACGATGAGATCCACCTTAACACCAGCTTGTGACGCCTGGTACAACAGGCTGGTAATTTCTGTATCCACAATCGAGTTAACTTTAAATATTATGTGGGCGGTCTTCCCCTCCTGGGCATGTTTGATTTCTTTACTGATCAATGATTCAAGGCGTTGGCGCAAATTGACGGGAGCAACCAGCAACTTACGATATTCTTGCATGGTGGAATACCCGGTGAGGAAGTTAAACAAATCTGTGGCATCCGCAGCCAGCACATCATCGCTTGTTAAAAGACCGATATCCTCATATATATTTGCAGTAACCGAGTTGTAGTTTCCAGTGGAGAGGTGTAAATAACGCTGTATCCCGTCCCCTTCACGTCTTGCTACAAGTAAGATTTTGCAGTGGGTTTTTAACCCCACCAATCCATAAACTACATGAACCCCCGCTTGCTCCAGCATACGGGCCCAGGTGATATTACTTTCCTCGTCAAACCTGGCTTTCAATTCAACCAGCACGGCAACCTGTTTGCCTCTTTCAGCCGCTTCCAGAAGCGACTGGACGATAGGCGAATTTTGTCCGACACGATAAAGGGTCTGTTTAATCGCAAGTACATTTGGGTCTTTAGCGGCAGTCTGCAAGAATTCCGTGATTGGTAGAAAAGAATCATAAGGATGATGAAACAGGGTGTTCTGATAGCGAATGACATCGAAGAATTCGCTTGTCTGTGTGAGTTCTCTTAAGGGCAGAGGAATAACAGGTTTATAGGACGGGTACTTGAGATCGTCTCGTTCAACCTGATTATAAACTTGCATAAGACTGGTAAAACCAAGGTTTCCATTAATCGGATATAGATCTGTGGTTTTAATGCCGAGGTTGTCTGATAAAAGGTTTCGCAAGAAAGTGGGCATGGATTCTTTAATTGCCACCATCGTCACGGTACCAAATTTACGTCGGCGGATGCTTTGTTGCATGGATTCCATCAAGTCTTCAGCTTCAAGCTCCTGGATTTCAATATCGGCATCGCGAATAATTCGGAAGGGGTGAGACTCAATCACTTCCATCCCCGGGAAAAGTAAACCCAGGTTGGCAGTAATCACCTGATCTAGCCAGACAAAATAATGATGATAAGCGATCGTACCATCCTTGCGTTGGCCGCCAGAAGACCGTTTAATTGGAAGAAGATGGGGTAAGCTTGCAGGAACTTTAACACGGGCAAATTTCTCGCCCTTGTTCTTATCTTTGATTACGATTGCCAGGTTGTGACTTAAATTGGAGATATGAGGAAATGGATGGGCTGAGTCCAGAACCAGGGGAGTGAGGATGGGGTAAACGATCTTATAGAAATAGTCGTCTGCTTTCGCTCGTTGCGCTTGGGTAAGTTTATGATAATCAAGAATATGGACTCCAGCCTGACCCAGCTTTGGATTAAGGTCAGAATGATAACAATTCTGTGCTGACTTGAATAACTGCAAAGAGGTCTTCCGGATCATTGCCAGTTGTTCTCGGGGAGTCAATCCATCGGGCGATTTGTCTACAATACGCGCATCCACCTGTTTCCGGATCCCGGAAACACGGATCATGAAAAACTCATCAATGTTTGATGCGAAAATTGAAAGGAACTTCAACCTCTCCAGCAGTGGATTGTTCTCATCCAGGGCTTCTTCCAGTACGCGTGACTGAAAGTCAAGTAGGCTTAATTCACGATTAAGCATCAGCACCCTGTTTGTTGTCTCGCCAAGTGTTTTTTCTGAACTCATTCTCTTAACCTTTTTCAGGGCCAGAATCCCGGTCAATCCAACATGATAGGATCAAACAACATCATGAGAGTGGCTTTCGGATCTTCGTTTAAGGACTCGACTGTTAGATAGCAAAACCCCGATTTTTTTAATTGGAAACTTGACATGGGATTACCACAGATAAGATGAGAGACAAGTATGCTGAGAAACGGTTCGTGACCAACAATCAGCAGGTTTTCACAATCGGTAATTTTGGCGATCTCGGCAATCACAGGACCAGGATTTGCTTCGGTAAGGAGGGACTGTGTCGTTAGAAGGCGTTCCTTATCGAGTTGGAATTCCTTTCGAACTACCCGGGCAGTATCAAATGCCCTGATGGCCGGACTGGATAATATGTAATCGACTTTAAACTTCAACTTGCGCATATATTTTGCGACTTGATGGATCCTCTTAATGCCCTTTTTAGTTAATGGGCGAAGGCTATCGTCAGGGTACTTTTTTTCATCCGGATCTTCGGCATTACTATGGCGTAGAATTATCAAATTCATCGTACTCTCCCTTTCTAAAGGTTGTTTATTTAACGCCTTGATTAAGTGTTGTTCCCATTAATTATTTCTGGGAAAGTTCCTAACCGGTTCATTTGCATCCATGGAAACGGAGCAGAACGTGATGGACGCCAGAATATTGATACATCGATATCATGCTCGAAAAAGGCACTAACAGCAGCTGCATGTCGCATCTTAAAATATTCAATAACATTATCCAATTTCTTATTTTTTTGTTTCTCTTTGAATGCCAATAACTGGGATAAAAGAACCTCGAGGTTTTGGACTTTACCCATAAGATCCTGGAAATCATGCATTAAACCCAGGTACTCAACCGGGTAATCCGGGAGTAAAAGATACTCAACCTCCATCTGGTAGCGGAATTTCCTAAATGGGATTCGAAGCTCGTGAATTGTGGCGGTTTGGGTGGGGTCCAAATGGCTTACCCGTTGCAACACTTCGGTAAAAACTTCATCAGTTGGTTCTAATAGCTGAATGACCACTGTTCCTGATTCTTCAAGCAGTTTCTTGATTGATTGCTGGATAACACTAAATTTTTTAATCAAATAACCGGGTTTAAGTTTGCTTACAGATTCGGTTATTTTCTTTAGAAGTCGTTTCTCGCGCTTAAGAAGATTTCTAATAAAAGGTTCAACTTCTGGAAGAACATCAATAACATCAATTATTGAAGCAATGACCATTTGGGTATCGCGTAATTGATCAAAACTTGTGTGGAGATTTCGTAACAGATTACGAACTTGAATCAATTGGGGATTTGGCTCAAGCACACGAATGAGATCCAGCAGGATTAATAATCGACGAGTGACGACCCGCAAGTAGTGAACAGTCTCTAATGTGGCATCCTTGCGACAAATATTCAATTGCAAGTGAAAATCCGTCCAGCGTTTGCTAAGAATATATACCAATGGATGTTCACTTTGATCATTCAAAGTTACTCTCCCGCGCTAATCCCAACCAGACAGAACCACTATTCGCCAATTTCCAGGTTCTGACCAAAAACATCCTGGAAAAGCGCACGTCGTTTATTCAAGTTCCACTTTTCAAGACTGATATCCTCCTGGCTCTTGAGTGTAAGCAGCCAGCCAGAATTCACTTGTTCTATACGCAGCGATGAGATCTTTTTTAGATGGCTTGAGTCAAGGGCATCTGCCAATCGTAATAACGCGCATAATTTTGAGATGGTCATCCGTTCTTTAATTGTTAAACCAGATCCGTTATAATCTTCGCGGTACGGATAACCTTTCCGGTGATACCTAACCAGTGCAGCCAGCATTTTTTGTTGTAATTCACTAAAGCCGATCAGATGGTTCGATTCAAGGATATACGCTCCGTGCTGATCATGGTCAACGGTGTTTATGAAATGGCCAATATCATGCAGGGTGGCACCAATCTCCAAAATGAGCCGTTCATCATTGCCCAATTGATGGAGACTGACTGTTTGATCGAAGAGTTCCAATGCCATCTTTGCAACAAAGAGTCCGTGTTCCTGGTCAAAATTGTATTTATTGCCAATGCGTGAAGCCGATTCGCGAATCTGGTGGTTGCCGATACCATTTGCTTCCTGGGCGATTTCTCTTGCCATGTCAACCAAAAGACCATTTTTGAGACCAACATTGGGAATTAAGATGTCGTTTATTTGAGCAATGTTGACAATTTTATTTAGAACAATGGAGGCAGGCAGAATTACATCAGCGCGGTCAGGTCGAAGACCCAGGATACGTACACGATCTTGGTCAGTCATCTGGCTTAGATAGGAAACCAGTTTGGTCAGATCCTGGGATGAAATCTTTTTCTCGCTTGCGCTGTATTTAAGTCTCTGGCAGAGCAACCCAATTTCCTCTACATTACCGCCAGTTCCAACACAAAAATCTATATCTTTACTGCCTATTGCGTTTTCAATGTGACGGCGGGCTGCTTCTACCGCCTCTTTTAATAAAAGGCTGAAGGAATTCGGCTTCAGCAATTTCTTTTCTTCGCTCAGGTTTTGAAGAAGCCTGACGGTTCCAAGCTGGAAACTGCTGGTGGTTTCAATATTACCCCCGCGGGATACTGTGATTTCAACACTTCCACCCCCAATATCTACCACCACTATGTTTTTATTTTCCATATCCACGACGGAGGCGACAGCAAGGGAGATTAGGCGCGCTTCTTCTTCAGCGCTGATCACCTCGAGTTTAATGCCTGAGGCACGCTCAATTCGTTCAATCAGGATATGCTTGTTTTGGGCTTCACGAACCGCGCTGGTGGCAATCGCTTTGATATTGGATACGCCAAAGTCATCAATCACTCGACGGAATTGGACAAAAGCATCAACAGCGAGTTGAATTGTGTTTTCTTGGAGGATCTGGTTAAAAAAAACATCCTGGCCAAGACGAACCGGCATTCGGATCGTATCAACCTGTTCCACTTTCCCATGTTCATCTAGGTTGCCGATTAAAAGCCTTATGGCATTTGATCCTGTATCAATTGCAGCAATTTTGGGCATCATTCTCCAGGTAACATATATAAGCCCAGGGGCAAGGGGCTGTTTCTAAATTATGCTTTTTTATTGTTAACTATTAATGAATAAAGTGTTAATGATTTGTAAACATTATAGTAAAAGAAACAAAGCGGGTAATATGGGTTGGTGACGATAAGGTTAAGGCAGGTTAGCTCAATTTGGGCAGTCGTTAGCGGATGGATTCGAAATCTACAAAAAGCGTGGCTGGGTGTAACAGCGCATAAAAACAACTCCCTGGTGGGGAGTTATTTGTTTTCTGGTATTTTTACTCTATTTCTGTAATATCCTGAAAGAGGTGAACCCGTGCCACGAGATCACTCCCTTTCAGCACCCGCTCATAAAAGGCATGAAAGGTTGCCGCGCGGACGTAGAACCAGATCTCGTCATATTCCGCAAGACGCTTGTAAAATTGAGTGATGATCGCCTGTTCTTCTTCAGGGGTGACCGTGCCGGGGGGTTTCTCGTAGTAAGCGTTTTTTTCGTTGGGGAAGAAGACCCCGTAATTATCTGAAAGAATTGCCCAGTTCACTCCCTTTTGCTTGCAGGTGTGCATGAACTTCTGGATATTCTCTTCCGTGTAGAGTTCATCCGGAGGAAGGGGAAGCCCATTGATTTTGGCAACCTCTGATTTCTCTTTCGAGCAGTGAGACAGGTAAATACGCATACTCTACACGGCGGCTTTTTTACGGAACAGCACCGGGAAGAAGGGCAGGATGAGGAACATGAGGCCGGCAAAAATGAGGAAAACGATCGTGAAGTTGCCGTTCTTCGCCAGTCCGCCGGCTACTCCCAGCCCGATCCCCTGCCCGATGTTGGTAACAGCCATCAGGATGGAGTACATGGAGGCGGCGATGCTGGGCTCGGTGTATTTCATGGCGAGCGCGAAGTAAACTGCCTGGCTGAGCCCATACGCCAGTCCGAAGAAGACGGCGGCCGCCCACATGAGGGATTTGCTCGGGACGAAGGCGATGAATACCAGCGCCGGCACCACCAGGATCAGCGAGAGCAGCAGGGCGTTGCGGTTGCCGGTTTTGTCCATCACGAACCCGCCGAGGAAAGCCCCAGCCACGCAGCCAATTCCCCACACGGTGGTTATCAAGCCGGCGGTAGTAAAGTCAATGCCGAAGCGGGCAGAAAAATGCGGGTTGACGTTCTGATTTGCGCCCACAATGACCAGGAAGATGATGAGGCCGACCAGCGCGGCGCTGATCACCTGCCAGTTTTTGAAGGCTCTAAACGCAGACCACTGGAAGCGCATTTCTGCGGTCCGGGTAATTTCCTTGATGAAGAAGATGAACGGGACAGGGATGAGCGTGAGGATGGCGAGGAAATAAAACACGGAGGACCAGCCAAAATGCTGGGCAATGAATCCGGCGGCAGAAGCGGCAACGATGACGCCGATGGAACGCCCGCCGACCATGAATCCCTGCAGGATGCCGCGCTCATGTTCCGGGGTGATATCCAGCGCCAGACCGTCGGTGCAGGTGTCGTAGAACGCCATGCCCAACTGCAGCAGGAACGCCAGCGCAACATACGTCCAATAATGCTCGCCGGGGTTGATGTTGGCAACCAGCAGCAAACATACGAACTGCACGACAAGCCCGATAACGATATACGGACGGCGGTGTCCCAGCTTGAGGAAATTCACCCGGTCGCTGAGCATGCCAAAGAAAATCTTGATCACAAAGGGGATGAGGGCGATGGACGCGAAAATGCCCACCTTGCCCATATCCAGCCCGCTGTCCAGCATATAGAGCGCGTTGAGCGAGGCGAAGTATCCCAGGATGGTGCCCTGGGTGAAGTAGAGCAGCGCGAACATCGAAAACCGCAGGATCTTGTTTTGAGAGGTCATGGCGAAATCCTTTGCGTCAAAAATTGGGATGGATTCATTATACAGGAAACCCAGAACCAGTAATCAGTGATCTGTAACCAGTAACAAGCAATCAGGAAAAAGTGTAAAATCTTTGTAATAAAAAGAGGTATTCATGTTAACTGGCAAACTTGTTGTGGTCACCGGGGCAACCTCCGGTATCGGATGGCAGGCGGCGCTGGATTTTGCCAAATCTGGTGCAGAAGTCATCGGGGTTGGGCGCAGCCGCGAGCGCTGTGAGCAGGCGAGGGAGCAGATTTTGCACGCTTGCCCGGGGGCAAAAATTGCCTTCCTGGTGGCGGACCTTTCCTCGCAGGCGCAGATAAAGCGGCTTGCATCAGAGATCCTGGCGATACTGGAAAGAGATTTCAATGGACGGCTGGATGTGCTGGTGAACAATGCCGGCTTATCCACCCAAAAGCGCTCTTTCACCGAGGATGGCATCGAAACTACCTTCGCTGTCAATCACCTGGCGGTGATGCTGCTCACGTACCTGCTGCTGCCCGCTCTGCAAAAGACTCCCGGCAGCCGGGTAATCACTGTCAGCTCCAACTCGCATTACAAAACCCGTTTCAACCCCAAAAACGCGGCCAACCCGCCCATCTATTTCGGGTTGTGGGCGTACAAGGTCTCCAAACTTTCCAATGTGCTCTTCACCCAGCGTTTCAACCACATGCTCGGAGGTCGCGCTCCGCAGGTGTTCGCGGTGGATCCGGGGCTGGTGAACACGGACATCGGGCTAAAGGATCCGAGTTCGCTGGCGCACTGGGTGTGGCGCAGCCGGCAAAAGATCGGGGATTCACCAGAAAAGCCCAGCCGGACGATCCTTAATTTGGCGCAAATGGAAGGGTTGGATTGCGTGAAAGACCCTTATTGGAAGAATAGTATTCCTAAACCGGCCAGCCCGGCGGCATGGGATTGGAAACTGATCGAGCGGACATGGATCGAGTCCTGCCGGCTGTGCGGCATTCCAATCGAATGGATAATAACCTAAATTGATTTTCCGTCAGGCATTGGACGACAGATAATTCCAATGTAACTGCTCAGCCCATGTTAAAAGTCATTAATGAAAAGTGTTAAAAGTCACT
>CAZAAJ010000009.1:0-49446 GCA_964483135.1 uncultured Anaerolinea sp.
ATCGTATGCCATTAGGAGACATATCAACAACTTATCTCAATTTATTGGTTTCAAATCCTGATATTCATTGGATTTTTATTTATAAATTTAATGGTTTTATTTTCAGGTTTGATGATGTAGAAATTAAGGAAACAATTGGTGATGTTCCATTAACCGAACCGGAAATTTTAGCGATATTGCGCCAAATGATAAAAACGGGAATTGAAGAAGTACAAACGATAAAATAATCATCACTCTGCTCAAAATAAGGAGAAGATATGGCAACCATCAAAAGTCTTGAAGATCTCAAGCGTGCGCGTGAAGAAGCGCTGAAAAAGCGTGAACTAAAAGCCACCTCTGGAACTATCCAGGTAATCGTCGGCATGGGTACCTGTGGTATTGCAGCGGGTGCAAGGGATGCAATGAAAGCGATTCTCGAAACTATTGAAAAAGATTCAATTAATGGTGTTCTTGTTACGCAGACTGGCTGTATCGGCTTATGCGAGAAGGAACCAATTGTTCAGGTAATCCATGGTGAACAACCAAAAGTAACCTATGGAAAAGTCACTCCGGAAATTGCCCGGCAAATCGTGAAAGACCATGTTGTCAATGGAAAAATCGTTGAAAAAAATGTAATCCAGCTGTAGATTTTACTTTGTAATCGTAAGGTGATTAAATGACCTATTTTCGTACTCACGTCTTAGTATGCGTTGATCCTGAGTGCCTTAAACATGGTGCCCATGATGTTATTGATTCCCTGCAGGATGAACTTGTAGCCCAGGGTTTGATAGATGAAATTCAGGTATTGGAAACTTCCCGCATTGGAAGCTGTTCAAATGGTCCAGAAATGATGGTATACCCTGAAGGTATCCATTATGTTGGACTGACTCCTGACGACATCCCTTATATCGTCGAAGAACATTTCTTAAAAGGTCGTATAGCTACCAAATTTATCGAAGAAGAAAAGAAATTGGTCGATGAAGAGCTCAGTGCACCAACTTCTAAAGAGATCAGGGTTGTTCTGAAAAATTGCGGAAAAATTGACCCCGAAAATATTGAAGATTACATTGCAGAAAGTGGTTATGAAGCACTGGGCACCGTTTTAACATCTAGATCTCCTGAAGAAGTGATTGACATCGTTTTAAAATCCGGGTTACGCGGTAGAGGCGGCGCAGGTTTTCCTGCTGGTAAGAAATGGCAGTTCTGCCGTTCATCAAAAGAGACTCCAAAATTTGTCATTTGTAATGCAGATGAAGGAGATCCAGGCGCTTTCATGAACCGTCGAGTGCTTGAAGGCGATCCGCATTCAGTGATCGAAGGAATGATCATTGGCGCGTATGCAATCGGCTCCAACCAGGGCTATATTTATTGCCGAGCCGAATATCCAATTGCTGTAAAAACCCTGAATATCGCCATCAACCAGGCGCGAAATTTGGGGTTGTTGGGAAAAAACATTCTTGGCTCCGGCTTTGATTTTGATCTTGAAGTACGTATGGGAGCTGGTGCCTTTGTTTGTGGCGAAGAAACTGCATTAATGGCCTCAATTGAAGGCAATCGTGGTGAACCACGTCCGCGCCCCCCATTCCCGGCAGTCAAAGGACTGTTTGGAAAACCCTCCAACATAAATAACGTAGAAACCTATGCGAATGTTCCTCAAATCATTCTCAAGGGTGCTGACTGGTATGCCAGCATGGGAACTGAGAAATCAAAGGGAACAAAAACTTTTGCTCTCGCTGGCGACGTAAAGCATACCGGGCTTATCGAAGTCCCCTTTGGCATCACCTTACGGGAAATTATTTTCGATGTGGGCGGCGGGATAAAAGATGACAAAGGCTTCAAAGCTATCCAGACCGGTGGTCCGATGGGTGGATGCTTACCCTCTGAATACCTTGACCTACCTGTCGATTATGAAGAGTTAGCCAAGGCTGGTTCGATCATGGGTTCTGGCGGTTTGGTCGTGATGGATGACGAGACTTGTATGGTCGATATCGCAAGGTTCTTCATGGATTTTACTCAGGATGAATCCTGTGGTAAATGCACCCCATGCCGGGTTGGCACTAGACGAATTCTTGAGATCCTTGAGAGAATATGTGATGGAAAAGGCAAGGATGGCGATATTGAGACGCTTGAAATGCTGTGCCGTGAAATCAAGGAAACCAGTCTTTGTGGCTTAGGCCAGGGTGCACCCAATCCTATTGAAAGCATTCTCAAGCACTTCCGTTCTGAATTTGAAGCACACATTTATGAAAAGAAATGTCCTACCAAAGTGTGCAAAGCTCTGATTCGTTACGAGATCATTGATGGTGCCTGTACAGGCTGTACGGTATGTGCTCGAAATTGCCCGGTAAATGCGATTACTGGTGAACGACGTCAGACTCATGTCATCGATCCTGATATCTGTGTGCGATGTGGAATCTGCAAACAGGTCTGTAATTTCAATGCAATTGAGATCAAGTGATCGATGATCGAAATTAGAAGGTTAGTCATCACATCCAAAAGGAGAGCAAAGAATGGCAATTGAGGTTAAAGACACCGTTACTGTCCTAAAAGCTGTTCAAGATGCTGTGACGAAGCATGGGGCGACTCAAGATGAATTAATTCCTATCTTGAACGATGTAAACCATGAAATCGGATACCTCCCCGGTGAGGCGTTAGACGAATTAAGCCGTTTGATCAGGGTTCCAAAAAGCCACTTGTTCTCCGTTGCATCTTTTTATCGCATGCTATCCACAAAGCCGAGAGGCAAGCACGTTGTCCAATTCTGCGAGAGTGCTCCTTGTCATGTCGCGGGGGGACGTGAAGTTTGGCTGGCTGTCAGAGATGCATTGCAGATCGATGAAAATCAAACCACCCCCGATGGCAAATGGACTCTTGTTACTACCAGTTGTCTGGGAGTTTGCGGTGTCGGCCCTGTGATGATGATCGATGATGATGTCTTTGGGAATGTTGACCCAAAACAGGTTCCTTCCATTCTAGCCAAATACGCTTAAAAGGAGCCCACAATGAGAGCGATTCGATCAATGGTATTGGTTTCAAGTGATCCTGCGAGCCTTGAATTAGGGGCAAAAGAAGTTTATCAGGAACTCCAACATGAAATTACAGCATTTGGTCTCCAGGATGAGATTTCTTTAACAATGGTAGGTGATATTGGACGCCACGATGCCGCGCCCTTGGTTATTGTTTATCCTGAGGCGGTAATTTATGGTCCTGTGAAGAAAGAAAACGTTCACGAACTTGTTGAAGAGCATCTCTACAAGGGAAGGATTGCTGTAAGTTTACAAGCGCCTGTTCGTGAATTGTCAGGAAGGATAGCATGGCTTTCAGCACGTAAGGGTACCTTACCTGCTGAACAACGCATTGTACTGGAGCGTGCAGGTTTAATTGACCCTGATTCAATAGATGATTATATAGTCCATGATGGTTATTCTGCGCTCGCGAAAGTGTTAACTGAAACCTCCCCGGAAGATGTTTTTTCTGTCCTCGAAAAATCAGGACTTCGAGGACGAGGTGGTGCCGGTTTTCCCACGGGAACGAAATGGCGCTTTGTAAACAAAACAAAAAGCAATAAGAAATACGTAATTTGCAACGCCGACGAAAGCGAGCCTGGAACGTTCAAAGATCGATTGATCTTAGAAGGCGATCCTCACTCTATCATCGAAGCAATGGCCATCGCCGCTTATTGTGTCGGTGCTGATGAAGGATTCCTATATATCCGTGGTGAATATGCGCTTGCCCAGGAACGGATAAAAAATGCGATTCGACAGGCAGAAGAAATGGGTTTTCTTGGTGAAAATATTTTTGGCATTGGGTTCAACCTTAAATTACACGTCCATGCCGGCGCTGGAGCCTATATTTGCGGTGAAGAAACCGCTTTAATCGAATCGATCGAAGGGAAACGCGGTGAGCCGCGTGCACGCCCACCCTACCCAACCACCAATGGGTTATGGGGGAAACCTACCCTGGTAAATAATGTCGAGACTTTAGCGAATATTCCACCCATACTTCGTAACGGTGCAGATTGGTACAGATCCTTTGGTCCAGCCACAAGCCCCGGTACAAAAGTCTATACAATCCTGGGGAATGTTAATGTAACGGGTTTAATCGAAGTTCCCATGGGAATTACCCTTCGCGAGGTGATTGCGATCTATGGTAAGGGAATGAAAAATGGCAGGACTTTTAAACTTGCACAAACGGGTGGTTCTTCCGGATCCATCGTTCCCGCCACCCTTCAAGATACACCCATGGATTTTGATTCCTTCAGTAAGGTCGGAGTTGCCCTTGGTTCCGGAGCGCTCCTGATTTGCGATGAAGATACTTGTGTAGTTGACCTCGCAAAAGTATTGCTTAATTTCTTCCGAAAAGAGTCCTGTGGAAAATGCAGTCCTTGCCGCATTGGCAACCAACGCGCTTTCGAAATTTTAACAAATATATCCGAAGGCACCGGGTCATTGAAAGATTTAACCGACTTGATGAATCTCAGCGATAATCTTTATCAGCTTTCCAATTGCGGCCTTGGACAAACGGCTGGTGCTCCCATTCGCGATATTTTGAATCATTTCCGGGCAGAAGTAGAAGCCCATATTCGATTAAAAGTCTGCCCATCGGGAGTTTGCCCGATGAGTGGTAAGAAAATATAGTTATTTTCCCATGACAGGAGAGAATAAATAATGGTCAACATAACAATCAATGGCAAGGCACTTGAAGTAGCAGAAGGGACAACTGTCCTTCGCGCAGCCCAGGCAGCCGGGATTGACATTCCGACTTTATGCGATCATCCGCATCTAACTCCCTATGGAGGTTGCAGACTTTGTCTGGTAGAAGTCGAAGGGGCGCGAACTTTGCAACCTTCCTGTACTCTTCCGGTAAGTAATAATATGGTAGTCAAGACCGATACCAAAAAGGTTCTTGATGCCCGTACATTTGTATTAACCCTTCTTTTCAGTGAACGTAATCACTTTTGCCCCTACTGCCAGGTTACCGGTGGAGATTGCGAACTGCAGAATGCGGCTTACCATGAGGGCATGACCCACTGGCCGTTATCGCCAAATTACCAGCCCTATCCAATGGATGCATCTCATCCGTATATCATCATGGAAAACAATCGCTGCATCCTATGCCGTCGTTGCGTGAGGGCATGCGGTGAGTTAATTGGTAATTACACGCTTGGTTTTGAAGAACGCGGTGCAAAATCAATCCTTGTTGCGGACACTGGAATTCCTCTGGGTGAAAGTTCCTGCATTTCTTGTGGTTCTTGTGTACAGGTATGCCCAACTGGTGCGCTGATCGACCGTTGGAGCGCCTATAGAGGAAAAGAGACCCAGGTAGAGTCTACAAAAACAATTTGCGTTGGTTGCTCATTGGGCTGCGGAATTAATGTTCTCACTCGCAATAACAGCCTTGTTCGCATCGAAGGTGACTGGGACGCGAAGATGAATGAAGGCGTGATTTGCGAAATAGGTCGATTCACCCCAATGAAAGATAAGTGCGACCGAATTGCCACACCTTTGATTCGCAAGAACGGTGCTTTGAAAGCTGCCACCTGGGATGAAGCGCTTTCGGTAATTGCATCTCAAATGAAATCATCTCCAAAGGATATTGCAGCCATTATATCGACCCGGCAGCCGGTTGAAACGATTGCCCGGTTTAAACAGGTATTTGTCGACAAGCTTGGATCTGAAATGGTGACCAGTACGGAAGAAGGCCAATTTACCAGGTCGATCGCTGCACATGCAGAAGGAACCAAAAAAGCATTTGAGGGTACTCTTAGCGACTTAAAAGATGCCGATTCAGTTCTGGTCTTCAATGAAGACCTCATCGCAGATCATCAGGTTGCCGGCTTTTTTATCAAGCGGGTACTTTCGTCTAATGTAAAACTACTCGTGATCGATTCCCTTGAAAATGGCATGAGCAAATACGCTAATAAAGCCTTAAAACCATCAAAGGGTACAAAAACCGATACTCTCGAGGCCCTTTCAGCAGCAGTCGTCAAACTCGGCTTAGCAAAAGGCAAGACCAAACATAGTGCAACTGAATTGAAACCACTTTCTGAGAAGACAGGTTTATCGACCGATGATTATCTTGATGCTGCCTTTGTTATTGCATCCTCCGAGAAACCTGTGATCATTTACAATGATAGTTCTGATATCGAAGCTGTCCTCACATTCGCTGAGCTTATTAATGCGAAGGTCATGAGCGTAAAAGGTAATGCAAATAGCCTGGCTGCTTCTTTGATCGGTATTGATAAAGATCTCGTTCTACACGGGAAAAAGGTTATATTTGTGGCAAATTGCGACGAAGAACTTTCTCAAAAATCGATCAAGGAATTTGAAAAAGTACCATTTAAGGCTGTCCAATCGACGTATGCCTCTTCATTAACAAGTATTGCTGATGTAGTCTTACCCTCAACCGAGTGGCTGGAACAGGAAGGCCACTATATTAGTGCCGATGGTTTTGTGAATGTTGCCAAGCGCTCTTTGGTTCCTTCAGAAGAAATCTTGTCTCCTTTTGATACTTTAGGCAAATTAGCTGGTAAGCTTGGTGTCAAATTGGATGAAAATTGGACAAAAATGGTTCATGAACGTGTCTCTCCGGTAGAATTATCAAAGTAACTTGATCGGTAGAAACAAGGAGAAAATATGGGAAAACCGAAAGTTGCAACAGACTGGTTGGCAGGTTGTGCCGGTTGTCATATGTCTTTACTGGATATCGATGAACGGATTGCCCAGGTACTTGATTTAGTAGAATTGAGATCGACTCCTATCACAGATATGAAACATCCTGATAAATCCGGAGTTGATGTTGGTATCCTTGAAGGTGGCATAAACAATAGTGCCAATGAAGAAGTTGCCAAATTAATGCGATCTCGTTGCAAACTCCTGGTCGCCTTTGGAGATTGCGCGGTGTTTGGTGGCGTTCCAGCCATGCGAAACTTCTTTACCATCGAAGAATCTCTGCGAAGGGCATATATTGAAACTGAAAGCACAGATGGATCAGGAAAAATCCCCAACGACCCTGAATTGGCAGTACCAACCAAGGTGCGTGCATTACAGGATGTTGTACAGGTTGATTTCTTCCTGCCAGGATGTCCCCCTGAGGCAGATACAATTTTCTATGTCCTCAGTGAACTTGGCCAGGGCCGCATACCTGAATTAAAAGGAACCACTTTACACTGGCAATAATCCAGGAGGTATTGAATGGTAGCTCAAAAAATAACAATTGAACCCGTTACCCGTATCGAAGGCCATGCAAAAGTAACCATTCGCATGAATGAAGCTGGCAAGGTCGATCATGCATATCTCCACGTAAATGAATTTCGAGGTTTCGAGAAATTCTGTGAAGGACGCATGGTTTTCGAAATGCCGCTTATTACCCCCCGTATTTGCGGGATCTGCCCGGTCAGCCACCATCTTGCATCTGCAAAAGCCGCTGATGCAATCTTTGGGGCACCACCACCGCGTCCTGCCTCCCTATTGAGGGAATTAATGCATATGGGTCAGATAGTTCAATCCCATGGAATGCATTTCTTCGAACTGGGAGGACCCGATCTACTCCTCGGTTTTGATGCTGACCCGGAGATCAGGAATGTTGTTGGTTTATTGGCTGCCGACCCAGGTTTGACAGTGAAAGCTGTACAACTTCGCAAATGGGGACAGGAAATCATCCATACCCTGAGCGGTCGAAAAATCCATCCTAATTTCGCTATCCCCGGCGGTGTCAATAAGTCACTCACCAAAGAAGACCGCGAAGCAATCCTTTCAGGATATGACCAATCTATCGAAACCATAAAGATTGGTCTGAAGATCATGTACGATTGGGCTGAAAAGAACGCTGAAGATATCAACAAATTCGCGGTTCTTAAATCTGGTTACCTTGGTTTGGTAAACGATGACGATGCACTTGAATTGTATGATGGCAAGATTCGGTTGATCGATTCAACAGGCGAGCAACTTGAGAAATTTGATCCCAAGGATTACCTCAATTACATAGCTGAACACGTCGAAAATTGGTCTTACCTGAAATTCCCTTATTACAAAAAGATGGGATTCCCGCAGGGAGTTTACCGTGTTGGTCCACTCGGAAGGTGTAACAATTCAAAGAGCATTACCACCCCGCTGGCCAATGAAGAACTGAAGCGGTTTAAAGCATTGAACAACGGAAAACCTGTTGAGAACACCTTGCACTATCATACAGCTCGATTAGTTGAAACACTATATGCGGCAGAACATGTAAAAGTCCTTTTGGAGGACCCCGATATCCTTAGTAAAGACGTTCTGAATACTTGCCGTGATCCACAACCATCTGGTGTTGGTGTCATCGAAGCCCCAAGGGGTACATTGATCCATCATTATTGGATGAACGAAAATCAGCAGATCACAAAAGTGAACCTCATTGTGTCCACCGGGCATAATAACTGGGCGATGAGTGAAGCGGTGGATAGTGTAGCCAAAACCTATATCACTGGACCCGAAGTAACGGAGGGAATTCTAAACCGGGTTGAAGCTGCAATTCGCGCTCATGATCCTTGCCTATCCTGTTCAACCCATGCCGTTGGTCAAATGCCAATGGTCATTGAAGTTGAAGATTCAACAGGTAAACTGGTAAGAACCCTTACGCGGGATTAAGGTCAAGCTGCAAACAAACACGCGATGTCCAAATTACCCGACATCGCGTGTTTTTCAAAGGAAAGAATGACAATTCTGGTTCTCGGGTACGGTAACCTGGACCGCCAAGATGATGGTGTTGCCTGGCATATTCTTGCCAAATTGATGAATTCCTATGGTCATCCAGTTCCTGATTCTATTGATGTTGATACCCTTGATCATAAGAATGGCATTTATTTTAATTATCAATTGCAATTGTTGCCCGAATTAGCTGACGAACTTTTCAAATATGATCATGCTGTTTTCATTGACGCACACACTGGATCGATTCCTAATGATATTGAGGTTGTTTCAATTAATCCCTTATTCCAAAGTTCTCCCTTAACCCATCATTTAACAGTAAACTCATTGTTATATATAGCTCAGTCTATTAATCCCAAAGTTCCAGATTCAATCCTTGTCTCAGTTAGAGGGTATGAATTTAAGTTCTCACAGCAGTTATCTCTAAAGACGAAGCAATTAGTGCCTATTGCTGTGGACAGAATTCAAAAATGGATAAATGAAACCAAATTGAGCTAAAGCAAGGAGGAAAAATGTCAAACGAGTCTCCTCGGGACATATATATACCAAGTGAAATGCGTGAAAAAGCCATCCAATCAGGCGTGGCAAAAAGTAAACTACCACTCTTACCTTTAACCATCTTATCAATTCTCGCAGGAATCTATATCGCTTTAGGTGCAGTATTTTCATCAATTATTGCGCTTGGTATGCCTGGAACCTGGCCATATGGGTTGATGAAATCATTGCAAGGATTAGCATTTTCTCTTGGTTTAATACTAGTTATTATTGGCGGCGCTGAGCTCTTTACAGGGAACAACTTGATGGTCATAGCCTGGTTAGATCGAAAAATCAAAATCGGTTCGATCTTGAAAAACTGGGGAATTGTCTACCTGGGTAATTTTGTGGGATCAATTCTTATCGCTTTATTGGTCATTATAAGTAAGGAATATTCAGTAAATGATGGTGCTTTAGGAAAAAGCATTATCAATCTCGCTGTGCTAAAAGTGAGTTATCCCTTTTTAAAGGCGTTTACACTGGGAATTTTATGCAATCTTCTCGTTTGCCTGGCTGTTTGGTTAACTTATAGCGGCCGGTCAACTATTGACAAGATAATTGCGATAGTCTTTCCTATTAGCGCTTTCATTGCGGCTGGTTTTGAGCATAGTGTTGCAAACATGTACATCATTCCCGCAGGTCTTTTATTAGTTAAGATTGATCCATCATTTGTTTCCCATGCTGCAGTTGACACTTCAACATTGACCTGGTCTTCTTTTTTCATAAATAATCTGTTCCCTGTTACCTTGGGGAATATCATTGGTGGAGCATTTTTTGTTGGCTTTTTATACTTTTTCGCATATAAAAAAAGGGAAGATTAACATCTTTAATCATGTGACTTGCTGCTATATCATCAATGACGTAAAACACTTATTTAGTTGTCTGAACCATGATATTTTTTATAAAAGAGTAAAAATTTAGGTTTGATGATGAATAACGATCTCAATATTATTGAAACATTAAAAATAATCCCTTTATTTCTTGATTTCACGGCAGATCAATTAAGTCGATTGAGTGAAATATCGGATGTAATTGATTTGGACCCTGGTGATATACCTGTCCAGGAAGGTCAACCGCTTGATTATCTTTACATCGTTATTGATGGCGAAATGCAAATTGAAGTGTATGTTCCCTCTTATGGCAACATGGAAACAGCCCGGCTCGGACCGCTCGACATATTCGGATGGTCTGCAATGACTCCTGTGGTTCGCCAGAGAACAGGAACTACAACCGCAATTACCCATTGTCGCCTTATCAGAATCATGGGCAAACAACTTTACGCATTGAGTGAAGAAGATCATGATATCGGTTATTACATCTTCCGCCGTATTGCCAATGTGGCAGCCAGAAGTTTTTTGGCCACGCGACTTCAATTCATGAATCTTCTCGTTGAGAAAATCGACCGCACACAAGGTAATTAATCTAACCATTATTATCCGATTTCGATTATAATTTTTCAAATGCATGAATTATCAGTGACTGAGAGCATACTGGATATAGCCTCATCACACGCTAAAAAGGCAAACGCAAAGAAGGTCATACAAATCAACCTGGTGATTGGCAGATTATCATCGATTGTTGATGATTCTGTGCAATTCTATTGGGACATAGTCGCGGAGGGCACTCTTTGTGCAGGTTCTACTCTCAAATTTACTCGTATCCCGGCAGTTTTGCACTGCACTACCTGTTCCAACGACTTTGAAATTGACCAGATGTTATCTCCTTGCCCTCAATGTGGAGGGTATCAAACCACAATCAAAAGCGGCGAGGAATTTTATATAGACAGTATTGAAGTTGAAAAGGATCCGGAGAATACTATATGACATCGAGTACCATTCGTGTGGTTGAAAAAATTCTTAGTACCAACGACCGTTTGGCCCAGCTAAATCGTACAGAATTAACAAGACTAGGCGTTGTTGGAATAAACCTTATGGCATCCCCCGGCGCAGGCAAAACCAGTTTCATTCTTGAAACAATCAAACGTATGAAAGTTGATTATAAGATTGGTGTGATTGAAGGTGACACCGCGCCCGTAACCATCGATGCCGATAAAATTTCAGCAGCAGGCATGCCTGCAATACAGATCAACACTGGCGGCGATTGCCACCTTGATGCGTCAATGGTATCTGATGGTCTAAGCCAAATCCCACTGTCAGACCTCGACCTTGTTATCGTCGAAAATGTTGGCAATCTTATCTGCCCGGCAGCCTGGGATTTGGGGATGCACCTTAATTTGTTAGTCGCCAGCATACCTGAAGGAGATGACAAACCATATAAATATCCAAATATCTATCGTGGATTGAATGTTTTGGTTGTCAACAAAGTTGATTTGCGGCCTTACGTCCAGTTCGATATGGATTACTTCCAAAAAGGCGTTGAACTATTGAATCCGGGACTGGTGACATTTCCAGTTTCATGCCGTACAGGCGAAGGGTTTCCTGCATGGATTGATTGGTTAAAAAATCGATTAACTAAATCCTGAGCAGGATCTTTTTTCAATTGAAAACATCCCATGTAATGATACAAGGAATAGTTCAGGGAGTAGGTTTTAGACCTTTTGTCTATTCATTGGCCAAAAAATATAAGTTATTCGGAAAGGTTTGGAATACCTCCGCCGGTGTGGAAATTTTAATCACCGGACAACCAATATTGATCGAATCGTTTCTTCAAGAACTTCGTGTAAACCATCCACCCCTAGCACGGATAGACAATCTGGAGAGCAAAATTACAGAATTTCAGTTTTTTACTGATTTTGAGATCGTTGAAAGCCAGCCTGATATTAACTCTTTCATCCCTATTTCTCCTGATATTAGTATTTGTGACGATTGCCGCCGGGAATTATTTGATCCGAATGACCGCCGCTTCCGGTATCCCTTTATTAATTGCACCAATTGCGGACCTCGCCTGACCATCATTAAAGATATCCCCTATGACCGGCCGAATACAACTATGTCGGAATTCCAATTATGTCCAGAATGTTTATCAGAATACAAGGATCCTTCCAATCGACGATTTCATGCTCAACCAGTTGCATGTTCAAAATGTGGACCAAAAATTACGTTTAGAGCCCAGGGAATTCCTGATTTCAACGGAGAAGATGCTCTCCAGCAGGCAAGACAATTTCTGAAACTTGGAAAAATAATTGCAATAAAAGGGCTTGGCGGGTATCACATTGCATGTGATGCCTCAAATAGCGCAGCTGTTGCGACACTTATTGAACGAAAACACAGGTCGCAAAAACCGCTGGCACTCATGGCATTTGATATCGACACAATACGTAAGTATTGTGAAATTTCACCTGAAGAAAATAATCTTCTGACTTCAAGCCAGCACCCCGTCGTTCTACTTGAGAAAAAATCAGGAATTCAATTACCAGAATCCATTGCGGTTAACCAAAAATCCCTTGGGTTTATGCTCCCTTACACCCCACTTCACCTTTTATTGCTCGAACCTGAGAATCAATTCCCCGAAGTTCTTGTCATGACGAGCGGTAATTTGTCAGATGAACCCATTGCATATGAAGATGAAGATGCATTCGGTCGATTAAGTCAAATAGTGGATGGTTTTTTATTTCATGATCGTGAAATTAATATCCGCATTGATGATTCGGTGATGAGAATATTTGAAAAGGCTCCTTATTTCATTCGAAGATCGCGCGGGTATGCACCAGATCCCATCCGTACCAAACTTGATTTGCCTGAAATTCTTGCGTGCGGTGCCGAGTTAAAGAATACTTTCTGTCTTTCAAAGGCTCATTATGCATTTATGAGTCATCATATTGGGGACCTGGAAAATTTCGAAACACTAAAAAGCTTTGAAGAAGGTATTGACCATTACCAAAAGCTGTTCAGAATTTCCCCTCAATTGATTGCAGCAGATCTCCACCCGGATTACTTATCAACCAAATATGCCATTGATCACTCAGAGCATGCCAATACACCTTTGGTTAGAGTTCAACATCACCATGCCCACCTGGCGTCCTGCCTGGCTGATAACAATTGGGATTCAAGGGATCCTGTAATTGGATGCATCCTGGATGGTACCGGTTACGGAACCGATGGTTCGATTTGGGGTGGTGAGTTTTTGATTGGATCTTTTCAAAGTTATGATAGGGTGTTGCACTTAAAAGAGGTTCCCTTACCAGGAGGTGATTCCTCAATCAGAAATCCATCAAAAATTGCAGTCTCTTATTTACATCTAGCAGGGATTGAGTTGGAAAAAGATATTCCATCAGTGAGTTCATTTACTGACTCACAATTGTCAACATTATTGGCGCAGATTGAACACAGGGTTAACACCCCGCTAACCTCAAGTATGGGCAGGCTTTTTGACGCCGTTTCTTCAATTCTTGGTATCCGGCAGAGTGTAAGTTATGAAGCGCAGGCAGCAATAGAACTTGAGAATCAATGTGATCCAAATGAATTGGCGAGTTATAACTTTGATATTGACGAAAATGAAATAAACGTTTTCCCAATGATTCGTTCGATCGTTGATGATTGGCGTTTAAAGGTTGATTTAGGAATAATTTCTGCTAAATTTCATAATACACTGGCGCAAATTTGTGGTGAAGTTTGTTTTAGGATCCGCGATGAAAGTGGATTAACCACCGTTGCTTTATCCGGCGGAGTGTGGCAAAATACCACTCTTCTAAGGAAGACCATCCCGATTCTTAAAAAAGGTGGTTTTAATGTTTTAATTCATCGGCAGGTACCTGCCAATGATGGAGGAATTTCCCTTGGGCAGTTATTTATTGCTGCATATTCAATTTTAGGATAGAGGTATATCATGTGTCTTGCAGTTCCTGGTAAATTAATCGAAATCTTCGAAACCTCATCTGCCAAGATGGGCAAAGTGGATTTTGGAGGCGTCATGAGGGAAGTATGTCTCGAGGCGGTTCCTGAGGCAGAGCTCGGGCAATATGTTATTGTTCATGCAGGTTTCGCATTGAACACGTTGAGTGAAGAAGAAGCCCAAGAAACGCTCGACGCATTCAGTGAACTTGATGCGTTGGATAACGAATTGGCAGTAGAAAGCGATTCTGAAAGTTAATAAATGAAATATCTTGATGAGTTTCGAAAACCTGACCTGGTCAAAAACGCGCTGGAACAACTTCACCGCATTACACAGCATCATTGGGTGATTATGGAGATCTGCGGTGGTCAGACCCATTCGATTATGCAAAATGGTCTCGACCGCCTGCTTCCAGAGTCAATCGAGTTGGTTCACGGTCCGGGATGTCCGGTATGTGTTACCTCACTGGAATTGGTTGACAAAGCGCAGGCAATTGCCGCGCAGCCTAACGTCATTCTTTGTTCCTTTGGAGATATGCTGCGCGTACCAGGTTCATCTGGGGATTTATTTTCGTTACGTGCCAATGGAAGTCAAATTAAGATAGTTTATTCTCCGATGGATGCAGTGAAAATTGCCCAGCAGAACCCTGATAAAGAGGTAGTATTTTTTGCCATCGGTTTTGAAACCACCGCACCTGCCAACGCCATGAGCGTATTGCAGGCAAAATCCCTGGGGCTTGAAAACTTCTCAGTCCTTGTTTCGCAGGTTACCGTCCCCCCTGCCATGGAGGCAATACTAAGTTCTCCCAATAACAGGGTGCAAGGATTCCTGGCAGCTGGTCATGTCTGTGCTGTAATGGGATACCATCAATACTATACTATTGCAAATAAATATCAGATTCCGATTGTTGTGACCGGATTTGAACCTTTGGATCTACTGAATGGGATTCTCATGACGGTCGAATCGTTGGAGAATAAGGATTTTCTTGTTAAAAATGCTTATAAACGTGTAGTAACCGAAAAAGGAAATGTTGCTGCCCAATCGATCATAAATACGGTTTTCATGCCTGTAGACCGCAATTGGCGCGGGATTGGAATGATCCCGATGAGTGGATTAGGCTTGAGACCGGAATTTTCAAAATACAATGCCGAATCAAAATTCCAGGTTTCTCAAATTAATACTCGCGAATCCGAGATTTGTATTTCAGGTAAGGTATTGCAGGGGTTTGTTAAACCAAATCAATGTCCTGCTTTTGGTACCCTCTGTATTCCTGAAAATCCCCTGGGAGCAACGATGGTCTCTTCAGAAGGAGCATGTTCAGCCTATTATCGTTATTCCAGGCGTGAGGAGCCGGTCTTATGACTTCTAATCTTCCTTCAATCCAGGGAGCGGTTTGTCCGGTTCCACTGCCTCACAACGACCAAATCGTTATGGGTCATGGTTCAGGGGGTCGGATGACCCAGGAATTGATTCGCAAGGTATTCCAGCCATATTTTTCCAATCCCTCGCTTGATGCAAATAATGACTTTGCGGTGATAGAGGGCAACCCTTCTGCTCGCCTGGCAATCAGTACAGATGCTCACATCGTTTCCCCGATATTCTTTCCAGGTGGTGATATTGGACGCCTTGCGGTTTGCGGAACGGTCAATGATGTTGCCATGTCCGGAGCCGATCCTGTCGCAATCACTGCGAGTTTTATCATCGAAGAAGGATTCGCCATTTCAGACCTTGCGCGAATTGCAAACTCGATGGCTATTGCAGCTAAAGAAGCAAACGTTGTCATAGCTGCTGGGGATACCAAAGTAGTCGAAAAAGGGAAAGCCGATGGGGTGTTCATCTCGACTACTGGGATTGGTTTTATTCCAAAAGGCGTGAATATCGGCGGCGCAAGAGCAATGGCTGGGGATTCTGTCATTATTACGGGTACGCTGGGTGATCATGGAATGGCAGTTCTTGCTGCACGGGGAGACCTCGGACTCGAAATGCAGGTTGAATCCGATGTCGCCCCCCTGAATACTATGATTCACCAACTAGTTCATAAAATCGACGAGATACATGTTTTACGTGACCCTACCCGCGGCGGTTTGGCAACAACCTTGAATGAAATTGCAGTCCAATCTTCGGTGAACATCACCATCGAAGAAATCAAAATTCCAGTAAAACCCTCAGTAGCCGCAGCCTGTGAACTGTTGGGCTTTGATCCACTTTACGTCGCCAATGAAGGAAAATTAATTATCATTGTCCCGGAGAAGTTTTCTCAAAAAACACTCGAAATTCTCCACAAGCACAAATATGGCAGAGATGCTGCTTTGATTGGCTCGGTGAATTCTGAACCAAAAACCAGAGTATTATTGAAGACGCAAATCGGATCAAATCGTATTTTGGATGTAATGGCTGGTGAAATGCTTCCGCGCATCTGTTAGAATAAATTACTGAAAAATATATTTTAATTTTTGAAGAGGAATACATGAAAATCGATTTCCAGGAAACAACCAAAGACCTCGCTGTAAGAATAGATATCCATTCCAAATTTGGAGCTCGGGATATTGATGCCTGGATGCTCGACTTGATAAAACTGCAGCCCGGAAACGTAATTCTTGATGTCGGCTGCGGCTCAGGAAAGCAATGTTTTTCCTATTTCGATTATCTGAAAGGAAATGCCACGATTATTGGTGGAGATGTTTCAAGAGATCTTCTTGACCAGGCTATCGGAATGAACAAAGAGCGTAAAACAAATATCGATTTTCAATTTCTTGACTTTAATAAATCCTTTATATTCCCATCCAACCAGTTCGATTTTGTTTCTTGTTGCTTTGCCATCTATTATGCCGAGTTCTTCCCTTTCACTATCGGAGAAATGTTCCGGGTAACTAAACCTGGTGGACGCCTATTCACAACTGGTCCCATGCCCCAAAATAAGCAGTTATTTTACGATATCATTCGCGAAGCAACACAAAAAGAGATCCCCCTCATGCCTGGCAGTTCCCGCTATTCCACAGAACTCCTGTCAACAGTAAAAGCTCTTTATTCCAAAGTCGATTTGCATATTTTCGAAAATCCGCTTCATTTTGATTCTGTTGAGCCCTTTATCGCATACACGCGAGCGTCAATGTCAGAAGACAGGAAGTTATGGGGAGCATTTTTTAAGAATAAAAATGATTTCGAAAAAATCATGAAACAGATCTCCTCTGTTGCTGAAAAACGACTCAAAAACGAAGGCAGCCTGGTGATGACTAAAGTTGTTGGCGGAATTCTCGCAACTAAATAGGACCCTATGAATCACGATATGAATTTTTCTGGAAAACGAATTGTTTTTATTGGTGCACATCCTGACGATATTGAAATTGGTTGCGGTGCATTAATCGCCCACATCGCTTCAAAAACAGAGATAAAATGCGTTACATTGTCGGATAATCAAAAGAATCCGTTACTCAAAAATGTGGTTTCAGAGCATTATCGCAGCATGGAAATCCTGGGAGTAAAAAGGGGAAATATCATTGTGGGACAGTTTGAAACCCGCCGTTTCCCGCAGTTAAGGCAGGAAATATTGGAATTTATGATCAAACTTAACCAGGATTATCATCCTGACATGGTATTTGTCCACACAAAAGCTGATATTCACCAGGATCATGCGACAGTCACCAGTGAAGGATTGCGGGCATTCCGCGGTACAACCGTCCTGGGATTTGATGTGATACGCAGCAGCTATGGGTTCTTCCCGAATTTCCTGGTTGAGGTTGATGAATCAGACGTAACAAAGAAAATTGCAGCCCTTGGCGAATATCATACCTATGATTCAAAATACTATTTTGAACCCGAGGTGACCAGGGCTACTTTGATCAGGCATGGTGCCCTGGCTGAAAGAAAATATGCCGAGGGTTTCGATATTTTAAGAATTATTGGCGCATTTGGTTAACAGAGTTATTGAGGCATTCCAATTTCGATATAATCGTCAACAACCCTTATTGGATAAACAGGAATTCCGGTAACTGCCGGCAAGGATAAGGCTTTTCCTGTGTGAACGTCAAACCGAGCGCCATGTCGTGGGCAAATAATTACATCCCCGTCAAGTTCACCATCTCCAATTGGTCCTTCGTCATGGCTGCAAAGGTCGCCGGTCGCCAACAATTCCCCTTTGACGTTGAATATGACAATCGCCTTATTCTCCAATTCAAAGATCAGTCTTTCTCCTTCAGGGAGGTCATTTACTTTTACAACGCGGTAATATTTTAAATTCTCTGTTTGGTCTGACATGTCATTCCCCTTCCACGAGATCATCTGTTGCTTCTCCCAGCCCATATACTCCAGCCTTCAATATTTTTAAAGGCAAAAGTGCACATTTTAGTCGAACTGGTCCTAATTCGATTCCCAGGAGATCCAAAACGTTTCCTTTATTCATTTTTTTTACATCATCCAGTGATTTACCTATAACTGATTCCAATAACAAATCGGCGGAAGCTTGTGATATTGCACAACCATGCCCGTCAAAAGCAGCCTCAGTTATATGGTTATCTTTGTCTACGCGCAAATCGATTTTTATATGATCCCCACATAAAGGATTTTCATCTTCAAAACTGATATCGTTGGGTTCCAAAGAACCTCTAAACATTGGGTTCTTATAGCGATCTATGATAACTTCACGGTAAAGGTCATCCATTTTTAAGATCCATTAAACATTCTTATTACTTTATGTAAACCACCAATGAGTTTATCAATTTCAATAAATGTATTATACAGATAATAGCTTGCTCGCGTGGTTGCCGGTAGTTTAAATCGATCGTGCAGGGGCATTGCACAATGATGCCCGGCTCTGACTGCAATGCCATCCTGATCGAGGATTTGTGCAATATCGTGTGGATGAATCCCATTGAGTGTGAATGCAGTCACTCCTCCCCTGTTGCCTTTTGTCTCACCGATTACTTTTAATCCAGGAATCGATGCGAGTTTCTCCATCGCATAATTGACCAAAACGTGTTCATGTTGGGCAATGTTTTCCATTCCAACAGATTCAAGGTAATCGATCGCCGCCCCAAATCCAATTGCCTCTGCAATTGCCGGGGTTCCTGCCTCGAATTTATAGGGGATCTCATTTGGAATGAAAGAACGCAGGAAAACTTTTTTGATCATATCTCCGCCACCCTGATAAGGAGGCATTGTTTCCAGCAGATCTTCCCGGCCATATAGAATTCCGATACCTGTTGGGCCGACCATTTTGTGGGCAGAGAATGCAAGAAAATCAGCACCTAATTCCACTACATCAACCGGGAAATGTGGTACAGATTGAGCACCATCGATCAAGGTGACTGCTCCAGCTGCTTTTGCCTTGAGTATCATTTCTTTCGCCGGGTTAATCGTCCCTAAGACATTGGACATGTGTGTGAAAGCGACAAGTTTTGGTTCAAGCAACAGTAGATTTTCAAAGACAGCCTGATCTAATTGACCATTTTCATCTACCGGGATGAACTCAAGCCGCAGGTTCTTTTCCTCTGCCAGCATTTGCCATGGTACCAGGTTTGAGTGATGTTCCATTTCAGTGAGAATGATTACATCCCCATCGACCAGGTTTTTTCTTCCCCACGTTTGCGCGACAAGGTTGATAGATTCTGTTGCACTTCGCGTGTATATTAACTGCCGTGGTTTCTTCGCATTAATAAAATGAGCAATTTTTTCACGGGCTTCTTCGTAGGCTTGTGTCGCTTCCTCAGCAAGTGTGTGAACTCCACGATGAATATTGCCATTGTGCATTCGATAATAGTTATCCATCACCTGCATTACAGATAATGGTTTTTGAGACGTAGCAGTCGAATCCAGGTATACCAATGGAATGCCTGGATGAACTTCCCGGCTTAGAATGGGAAAATCACTTCGGATTTTGTCTACATCATAAGGTATATTCATAAGTTCTCAGAGAAGTTTTCCAATATCCTGCTTGGGTGTTTTCTTTAGAGGCACTCTGAGATGCGGCGATTTTTGTGTATACCACAAGATATGATCTGGTACCATCCAACCATCGGTCAGAAAAACATCTGTTCTGAATTGAACTGCTACCATTTTTGGATCAACTTGTACGACAATCCCTTTTAACCATCCCCGTATTCGCTCACTATTCTTGTCGTGATCGCAATATACTTCGACAGTATCTCCAACCTCATATTCATATTCGTGATCTGGGGGTCTTATGTAAGGAACTGAAGCCATTTAGGTTACTCCATTTTTTAGGATAATTAATTTTATAGTTATTTTTTTAAAATATTAGTATCCACTCATTTTTTCTTCAATTGCTTTTTGGAAGCGGTGTCGGACATTTTCGAAGGGAATTCGCTGCATGATCGGATCAAAAAAACCTTCCACAATCAGCTTTTCAGCTTCTTTTTTGGGTAGACCGCGACTTTGAAGATAGAACACAAGATCCTGGTCGATTTTTCCCACGGTGGCGCCGTGGGTACAACGAACGTCATCCGTAAGAATCTCAAGCCCCGGAATTGAGTCCGCTCTTGCTTTTTCACTCAAAATAAGGTTGCGGTTTGCCTGGTAACCGTCCGTCTTCGAAGCTTTTGGGTCCACGTAAATCATTCCCTGCCAAACCGATCGACTTTCACCCAATAAAGCTCCTTTAAATAACAGGTCGCTTGTGGTATTCGGAGCTAGATGGTTTTGCCTTGTATCATGATCCAAATGTTGACTTCCTTTTGAAAAATAAAAGCCTGACATTTTTCCCGTTGCTCCCGCTCCAATCAGGTTTAGTGTTGAAAAGTTTTTGGAAACATTGCTGCCAAGGGATCCAAAAATCCAATCAATGCTGCTGTCTTTTTCTAAAGATACATTCTCATGGGTAATATTCCAGACATCAGTTCCAAGAGATTGGAGTTCAACAAAGTTCAATTTTGATCCTGATCCGGCGATGATATCAAATACTCCAAGATGAAGGGATTGCTTCAGAAGATGCTCAGGAGATGAGGTTTCATGAACAAATGTCACTTCAGCGTTTTCTTCAAGAATCACAAGTATCTTTGTCGTTTGGATTACACCTGCGTTTGATAATAAAGTGATACTCTGTAAAGGTTTCTCAACCTTTATTCCCGCTGGTACATACAGCAGAACCCCGTTGTCGCTCAATGCATTTGTAAGAGCTGCAAATTTATACGTCGTTTGTTTTAGGTACTTTTCGAATAATCTTGAAATTAAACCGGGATTTCTCTTCATAATTGAAGAAAAATCACTAAAAACTACTCCATTATCTTCGATTTCCTTATCAACCGTTACCTCCACTTTATTGGTACTAATAAAGACACGACCTCCCTGGTGCTTTTCTGCCAAGGATTGAACAAGATGATCCGGAAGACTTGAGGCAGTTACGGATTCTAAATGGCTGTCTTTATATTTTTCCAGCCCCAGGGATTTCAACGAGGTTCTTTTCCAATGCTCATCTTTTTCATCTGGAAATGGCAAGTTTTTCCATTCCTGCCAAGATTGCTCTCGAAATTTTTTAAGTTCGTCTCCTGTACCAAAATTAGGCAAAAAACCAATATTCCCGGATATCTGAGAAACTGACCTTTGGGTTCTAATAAATTTGATGGCTGAATCAGTCATTTGTGAACCATCTACTCTTAACCAACGGAGCCTTCCATTTGGAGTTGGATCAACCGGTTCATTTCAACTGCATATTCCATTGGCAATTCTTTAACCAATGGTTCAATAAAACCGGATACAACCATCGTGGTTGCTTCTTCCTGGGTCAGACCTCGACTCATCAAGTAAAACAATTGTTCTTCTCCGACCTTTGAAACAGAAGCTTCATGACCAATGGTTACATCTTCTTCATCAATCTCAATTGTCGGATAAGTATCGGAACGGGATTGGGGATCCAGAAGTAAAGCATCGCAGGAAACATTAGAGCGGGAATTTATTGCTCCTTTAATTACTTTAAGCAATCCGCGGTAAGAAGCCCTTCCACCATCCTTGCTGATCGATTTAGAAGTGACCTTTGAACTCGTGTTCGGGGCAAAATGGATTACTTTACTTCCCGTGTCCTGCTGTTGTCCTTTTCCAGCAAATGCTACTGAAAGGATTTCACCATGCGCTCCAGGTCCCATCAGATAGGTTGATGGGTATTTCATTGTCACTTTTGACCCAAGGTTGCAATCCACCCATTCCATGGTTCCGTTCTCTTCCACCTTTGAACGCTGTGTAACCAGGTTATAAACATTGGTTGACCAATTCTGAATGGTAGTGTAACGTACCCGAGCCCCTTTTTTAACGATTATTTCGATCACTCCGCTATGGAAAGAATCAGTCGTATATTGCGGGGCGGTACAGCCTTCTACATAATGAACCTGGGAACCTTCATCTGCGATAATCAAAGAACGTTCAAACTGGCCTATATTCGCCAGGTTGAGTCTGAAATATGCCTGTAAAGGCAATTCCACTTTAACTCCCTTGGGAACATAAACGAATGACCCGCCTGACCAGACCGCGGAATTTAAAGCGGCAAATTTGTTATCCTCAATAGGTACAACAGTCGCAAAATACTGCCTAAAAAGGTCCGGGTATTCTCGTAAACCATTTTCAATGCTAAGGAAGATCACACCCTGTTTTTCAAGATGCTCCTGGATACTGTGATAGACCATTTCAGACTCATATTGGGCTCCCACACCAGCCAGGAATTTTCGTTCAGCTTCAGGTATTCCAAGTCGATCAAACGTTTTCTTAATATCGTCGGGAACGTCATCCCATGATTTGCCTGATTCATTAGTCGGCTTGACATAGTAAAAAATATTATCCAGATCGAGCGCAGAGATATCAGCACCCCATTTGGGCATTGGTCTTATTAGGAAATGGGCAAGAGCTTTTAAACGGAATTCAGTCATCCATTCTGGTTCATTCTTTAACCTTGAAATATTCCGTACTACTTCTTCAGTTAATCCTCTTTCGGATTTATAAACTGAGGTATCAGGATTGCTGAATCCGTATTTGTATTCATCAATTTTGTCAAGAAACTCAGGTTTCTGTTCGCTGCTCATAATAGCCTTCCAGATCTACCATTAAATACCATTGTTTTCGTATTTTTCACGTATCCATTCATAACCATGTTCTTCAAGATGCAAAGCAAGCTCAGGTCCACCAGATTCAACGATAGTCCCTCCAAGCATCACATGAACAAAATCAGGTTTGATGTAGTTCAACATTCTCTGGTAATGGGTGATAAGCAACACACCAATATTTTGTTTTCTAAGAATATTTACTCCCTCTGAAACGATCTTGAGGGCATCAATATCTAATCCGGAATCTGTTTCATCGAGAATCGCGATCTCTGGTTGCAGAATAGCCATCTGCAGGATTTCAGCCCGTTTTTTTTCTCCGCCCGAAAAACCCTCGTTTAAATATCTCCCTGCAAACGAAGTGTCCATCTTTAGCATTTCCATCTTCTCTATGAGTAATTTACGGAATTCGGGGATGCTAATTCCTTTATCACCAGGGTTCAAAGCTTTGCGCCTGGCATTGACTGCGGTTCTAAGGAAATTTGCCACAGTCACACCCGGGATCGAAACGGGATATTGGAAAGCAAGAAAGAGTCCTAACCTTGACCGTTCGTCTGTAGGCAGGTCAAGAAGCTCCTTGCCCTTGAACCTCACGCTTCCTTCTGTGACTTTATATGCAGGATGACCCATTAAAGTGTATGCCAGCGTTGATTTTCCGGTGCCGTTAGGTCCCATAATTGCGTGTACTTCTCCTTGCTTAACCACAAGGTTTAATCCTTTGAGGATTTCCTTTTCTTCAATTGAGACCTTTAGATTTTCGATGATAATTTCTGACATTAAGTGCTCCGGCATTTATATTTATATGATATTTTTGAATATTATCTTTATTATTCACCTTGCTGGAGTATTATACCATTTGCCTGCTTTCCAGTCAATATTTACCATATTTATCAAATTATTGACAAATATTATATGCTCATGGTATATTCATCTCATATACGGGATAGGACAAATGAAAAGTACACGCGACCGAATATTAAGAACTCTTCTCAATCATCCGAATGACTCCATAAGTGACCTGGCGGATGCTGTAAGCATTAATACGATTTCAGTAAGGCATCATCTCACCAATCTTCTGGCAGACGGTTTGATTGTTGCCAGTGAAGTCAGGCACGGAGTTGGCCGACCAAGGTTGGTATATTCTTTATCAGAATCAGGACAGGAAAAATTTCCAACCCGATACATGGAATTGACAAATATGTTATTGGATCAGTTGAAGAAAACACTGACCCCTGAGCAAGTCAAAGAAATTTTTTCGAAGATCGCCCAATCCATGGCTTCTGATCAAATTATTAAAACAAAGAAACTAACCTTTGAACAAAAACTTGATTTTATACAACAAGCACTTTCAAACGAGGGATTCACGATCGAATGGGAAAAAAATAGTGATGGGTACATAATAAACGAGATTTCCTGCCCATACTATCATGTCGGGCAAAGTCATCCTGAAGTATGTGTTTTGGATCAGACTCTTATCTCGTCAATTCTCTCTCGGAAAACAGAAAAGATTAACTGTGTTCTGAATGGTGACCATCACTGTACATATCTCGTTCGCCCATAAATTTAGGAGATATTATGACTGAACAAAACAAACCGGGAACCAATCGGCCTATTTGGGATGCTGAAACTTCTTTTCCAGAATTGTGTGATCAACTTCGAAAAAGTCTTAGCGAAATCACAGATCCTGAGATCAATCTGAACATTATTCAATTAGGTTTAATTCGGAATGTAAAAATAGATGAGGATGGCGCAATATTAAAGATGATCCTTACCACCCCATTTTGCCCTTATGGTCCTTCCATGCTCGAATCAACCCGGCAGAAAGCTGAGCAGGTACTTGAACGACCTGTGGGAATCGATTTTGGTCTTGATTCCTGGGATTTTTCAATGATGGAAGAAGGTCTTGGCGGTGAATGGGGTCTTTTTTAGCGATTTAAGTTACAATTCACTTCATGATCCGAAGTATATATTTTGAATCCCAAAAACCTCCTGTTTTTTTAAAAACACTAGAAGAAATCAATGAGAAGCTACCTGCATCTGACGGGTATGTTTGGGTCAGTCTGGAATCTGCAAGTGATGAAGAAATTCAACAGGTTCTACTTGACACTTTTCACTTCCACCCGCTGGCAGTTGAAGATTGCCAAAGTATTGGTTACCAGTCGGCAAAAGTCGATGACTTTGTAGATTATCTTTTTATTATTTCACATGCAATCTTAAGTGATGAGACTTCACCTGAAATCAATACGGCCGAATTGGATATTTTTCTCGGCGAAAATTATATAGTTTCAGTTTTTACTGATCCTGTTATGCCGTCTATTGAAAAAACCTGGAACCGTTCAAAACGAGACTTTCGCATTTCTGATTTCGGCCCTGATTTTCTTTGCCATTCGCTATTAGATGGTCTTGTAGATGAGTATTTACCTCTCATTGACCACTTGGAATCAGATGTTGAATGGCTGGAAGATAGCGTTTTGGAAAACCCTACTCCTTCGACTCTGCAAAAGCTTCTAAGTCTCAAACATATCATTATGTCGATAAGACGGATTATTTCACCTTTACGCGAAGTGATGAACCGGTTATCCAGGGACGAATTCCATCAGATCGATGCTCAAAGCCGCTATTACTTCAGAGATATTTACGACCACCTGGTACGTATCCAGGACCTCGCTGATACTTTACGTGACATTATTACCAGTGGGTTGGATATTTATTTGAATTCAATTAGTCTTCGTTTAAACGGGATAATGAAAGCTTTAACGATCGTATCCACCATCTTTCTCCCTTTATCATTCTTGGCAGGTGTTTTTGGGATGAATTTTACTCATATCCCGGGAGCAACCCACCCGCTTGGTTTCTACTTGACTGGTATCGGAATGGTTCTTTTGGGTGTTGCGATGGTGCTTTACTTCAAAAAACGCAATTGGTTTTAAATTCATAATTTGGGAAGAGAAAAAGTGATGGTAAAGATTATCAGCGATAGTACCTGCAATCTATCTCCTGAACTCCTTGAGAAATATGAAATTCAAGTCATACTCCTGTATATGGAAAAATAAAAACCGGTTTCCCGGTTTTTATTTATTTTAGATCAATCCCATTTCCTTACCAACCTTTTCGAATACTTCCAGTACTTTCTCCATTTGAGCGTCAGTATGGGTAGCCATGTAGCTGGTACGTAATAGCTGATGTCCTGCGTTGACTGCAGGAGAGATCACAGGATTGACGAATACGCCATTGTCGAAAAGCTTCTTCCATGTCATAAATGTTTTGGTGTCGTCACCGATGATGATAGGCACAACCGGAGTGACTGAATTACCTATGTCGAATCCAAGTGACCTGTAACCATTCCTCATTTTCTCAGCCACTTCGATAACACGTGCAGCATGTTGTGGCTCGTCCCTCATCACATGCAATGCAGCGAGTGCTGCTGCAGCATTTGCAGGTGGAATGCTGGCACTGAAGATCATTGCCCGGGCAAAGTGCTTGATATAGTGAACTGTATCTGCATCTCCGGCAATAAATCCACCTAACGATGCAAAGGATTTACTGAATGTAGACATGATGAGATCTACCTGATCGGTCACTCCAAGGTGTGCAGAAGTGCCATGCCCGCCACCCAGAACACCCATTCCATGCGCATCATCCACCATCAAACGGGCGCTGTATTCTTTTGCTAAAGGTGCAATTTCCTTTAGAGGAGCAAGATCGCCTTCCATACTGAACATTCCATCAACAACTATCAATTTTCCCAGATTATCAGGAATGGATTTCAACACGCGTACCAGGTGATCCATGTCATTATGGCGATAGCGTTCGATTTTTCCATATCCCAATCGTGCACCATCGACGATACTGGCATGGTCATCTTTATCTAATATCACCACGTCATCTCTACCGACAAGAGCGCTTACAGTACCCAAATTCGTTTGCATACCCGTGGAAAAGACAAGTGCTTCTTCTTTTCCCACCCATTCAGCTAATTCATGTTCCAGTTGTTCATGTAACGCTAATGTTCCGTTCAGAAATCTTGAGCCGGTACAACTGGTACCAAATCGTTTTATCGCATCGATAGCAGCTTCGCGTACCTTTGGATGAGTCGTCAATCCCAGGTAATTGTTGGAGCCGCACATGATCAATCGTTTTCCCTGGTACACAACCTCCGTGCCTTCGTTTTCGTTCAAAGGAATGAAATAAGGATAAATGCCACTTTCTATTGCCTCTTTGGCAGTCGTAAATGATCTGCATTTTTCAAATAAGTCCATAACAACCTCTCAGATGAGCTTAAAATTGTTATCGCATTATACTGTATAAATTCATTGTCCAATTTCAAAATCGAACTTATGCTAATATTAACAACTATATATGGAAAAAGATATTATTCGTTGTTATATTGGACTGGAAACTGGTGGCACCAACATCAATTGCTTAATTGCCAGTATGCCCCATAATGTGATCTCCGAATTACATATCCCAACCGGCGATCCGATTAAAACAACCAACGAGGTGATTAATTTTATCCGTTCAAGCATTAAAAAATTCCGGTTGACCGTAAACTCCATGGGGATTGGTAGTTTTGGTCCGGTTGATCTAAATACGAAAAGTCCAACATATGGTTCGATCACAATGACGCCAAAGCTTGCCTGGCGTAATTTTCCCTTGCTTAAGGTTTTTAACACCGTATTTGATTTTCCTATCGCCTTAGACACAGATGTGAATGCGGCTGCCCTTGGTGAAGCACGCTGGGGTGCCGGTTCCGGGTTTACTGATTTTGTTTACGTAACCGTTGGCACGGGTATTGGTGGTGGAGTCATCTCTAATAATCAACTTGTCCATGGATTAATTCACCCTGAACTTGGGCACATGTTTATTAAGCACGATCTTGATCTCGACCCGTTCGAGGGGGTTTGCCCATATCATAAGGATTGTCTTGAAGGACTGGCAAACGGTCCTTCAATCGAAGCAAGATGGGGAGTTCCAGCCGAAAACCTGCCTGCCGACCACCCGGGTTGGGCTTTGGAAGCAAGTTACCTGGCACAAATGGTGATTAATTTGACTTTGATGTTCTCACCTCAGAGGATAATCCTGGGGGGAGGTGTTTGTCAACATCCCGGCTTGATACCACTCGTTCGAGAAAAGTTCTCATCTCAATTGAATGATTATATGAAATCCCCATATTTCAAAGAAAACCTTGATTCTTATATCATTTCACCAAAACTTGGACAAAATGCAGGAGTACTTGGCGCGATTGCACTGGCACAATCAATAAACTGACTAAGGAGCAATGATGAAACCGAAATTTTCATGGTGGTCTGTATATATTCTGGGATTTCTTGGTTCTCTTGCCTGGGGTGTTGAAAACCAGTATTTTAATACTTTTATATATAATGAAATTACTCCTGACCCAAGACCAATTTCATGGATGGTGGCTGCCAGCGCAATTACTGCGACCCTGGCATCGATCTTCATAGGCGCTTTGAGCGATCGCATGCGTTACAAATGGGGACGAAAACCCTTTCTTCTTTTGGGTTACATTTTGTGGGGAATTACCACAGCAATGTTCCCGATTTCTGCTTTAGTTTCATCAATCGGTGTTGCAATAGTCCTGGCGATTGCCTTTGATTGTGTCATGACCTTTTTTGGATCTTCAGCGAATGACTCTGTGTTTCACGCCTATGTTGCTGATATCACCACGGTTGAAAATCGCGGCAAGGTGATGGGAATTCTTGAGATACTTACCTGGGTTGCAATGCTTGTTGTGTATGGGGGTGCAGGGTTTGCAATTGATTATCTTGGATATTATGCTTTCTTCTATATAATCGGCGGATTAGTACTGGTACTCGGTCTGATTGCAGGGTTTAATTTGAAGGAACCTGCCAGACCTACAGAACCCCCAAAAGAATCCTATTTTTCTCAAATTGCAGGCACTTTTCGCTGGTCAGTTTTACGGGCAAACGAAAACTTGCTGCTTTTGTTTATTTCCATTACCCTTTGGGGAATTGCCCAGCAGGTCTTTTTCCCTTACTTGATCATTTATATAAATCATAATCTCAAAAAGACAACCACTGAATCATCAATAGTAATTTTCCTCGCAATCCTAATTGGTGGAATCGCTCTTGCTTATCCTTTAGGAATGTTGGTCGATAAGTGGGGACGGAAAAAAGTAGCGCTTCTTGCGATTCTTGGAGAAATGATTGGACTTATTGCTTTTTCCCTTTCCAAATCGCTGTTTGCACTTGTTTTAACAGGCATATTCTGGCTGGCTCCATTAAGTGCCTGGACGATTGCAACCGGTGCCTGGAGCAAGGATCTTTATCCAGAAGATAAGCGGGGTCAATTTGCCGGATATTTGATCCTGTTTTCAGTGGCTTTCACCATGACGATCGGTCCAATGGTAGGAAGTTGGTTGACGACTACATTTGGAGTCCAGGCAATCATAAATGACCAGAATGGTTTTATTCCTCCCGCGCTCATCTTCCAGGTAGGGGGTTTGGCAACCTTACTGGCTGCAATTCCAATATTCATAATGAAGAAATCCGGTTCAATTTCCAGCACAATTGCTATTGAAGGGGAAAAATGAGCATACCTGAATTCGTCTTAAGGAAACTGGTCCTGCCAGGAAGTTTGAAACGAACACCATCAGGTTTTTCGTTTATTCTACGTAATACTTTCGCCCCAGCCACAATAACCCGATTCCAGGTATTGAATGATGGTATGGAAATCCCACTTTCTCAAATTACCATTACTGAAGAAAGCAAGCCATCTCTTACAGCAGATTTTTGCAGCAGTGAAAACCCACTGTTTACCCCTGTAAATGTAGATATTCTTGTTTCGATAAATTCGATGAAGCCATTAGGACTTGTCACAATTAAGGCAGTCACGAAAGAAGTTGGTCTGATAGAATTTACTATCGAGCAAAAAAAGAAAAAGAAAACTAGAAGGTCGATACCTGACTCCTGGACCCACATTTTTAGACCTGCACTGAAAGCAAAAGTAGAACTGGATCTCAACTCTACTGGTTCAGAAATTTCTCCTTTCCTTCTTGGCCAATTTGTTGAGCACCTTGAACGGTGTGTTTATGATGGGATATGGACAACCGATGGCAGTGATATCCGGAGCGACACCCTGGATCTCATCAAACAATTAAATCCCCCTATGATTCGTTATCCGGGGGGGAATTTTGCCAGTGGGTATCACTGGGAAGATGGGGTTGGTCCGAAAGAAAACCGACCACGCAGACATGACGCCGCATGGCAGGCAGAGGAATCAAACCAGGTCGGGACCGATGAATTCTTGAATTTCTGTGAAAAAATTGGTACAGAACCTTGTATCGTGGTTAATGATGGGTCAGGTACACCGGAAGAAGCAGCACGTTGGGTGTCATACTGCAATTCACCACAAGATTCCGTTGAAGGAAAACAAAGGGCTGCTAACGGTCATCCAGAGCCATATCATGTACAATACTGGGGCGTTGGTAACGAAGTCTGGGGTGCATGGCAAATCGGCACGACCTCTGTTACTGAATATTCGAAGCGTCTAAAACGTTTTACTTCTGCCATGAAAGCCGTTGACCCTTCCATCAACATAATTGCTGTCGGCAATCATCCGCTATCAGAAGATCCACATGATCCCGCTGCAAAATGGAATCAGTTACTCCTCGAAAATGCCGGGGACCAATTCGATTTTCTTTCCTGGCACATCTATCAACCGGAGAAAGAAGGCTGGCAGGAAGACCCGGATGAATTCGAGTTATTTAAATCGATAACCGCAGCGCCTCTGGATATTGAAACCTATATCAATCGTATCAATCAACAGATTCAAAAAACAGGATATGCAGGGAAAATTTTCCAGGCTCTTGATGAATGGAATGTTTGGCTGCCACCCAAAAAAGGAGAAACAAGTATGCATCACGTTACCTACACTATGCGTGATGCCCTCTATGTTGCCTCAACTCTGGCGGTTCTCTTCCGAAATTCGGATAAAGTTAAAATTGCCAATCTTGCACAATTAGTCAATGTACTGCCATTGATCCAGACAAATGATACGACAGCCATTGCAACATCGCTCTTTTATCCATTTATATTGTTCTCACAAATGTTTGGCATTCCCATTCATTGCACCATTAACTCGCCTAAATTTTCCAGCAAGGCAATGGGACCTAACATCAGCGCGCATGAGAACGCAGATTATCTTGACTGCCTGGCAACAGGTGATCGCTCACAGAGCCGTATTAAGATAATATTGGTCAACCGTGATCCAATGCGAAAAATGAAGGTTGAGATTTTCGGTTTGGGATCCATTCCCTATACTTTAAGTACCATTACCAGAATAAAAGCTGCCAATCCGCTTTCGTACAATGATTTTATCCATCCTGATCAGGTAAAAATGGAAGAAATAAAATTGTCCAAGTCGAGAAAAAAGATTAGACAAATCACTTTGGAACCTGCAACTATTTATATGGTTGAATACCAGATGCACTAGAAAGATCGTTAAGCCAGTTTTGTCAAGATTTGTCGACTTCCGACCTTGCCAGATCTAGCGTTTCATAAGCATGTCTTAGGTGTGGGATAACGATGCTGCCACCAACCACAAGAGAGATATTAAATATCTCATTGAATTCTTCATCAGTCACCCCGCACTCCACGCATTGAAGAACATGGTAATCAACGCAGTCATTGCACCTTAACACCATCGATGCAACCAATCCCATCATTTCCTTCGTTTTTTTGTCCAGGATACCATTCTCATACGCCATCGAGTCAAGATTGAAAAATCTTTTTATCCCCATATGATTTGATGACAGGATTCGTGCATTCATCTTTGTTCGGTATGCATTAAATTCATCGATGCGGGTCATTGGTTATTCCCTTAAGAAAAATCAATTTCGGAACCCGAAAAATGTATGCGGAGGATTTTGCGTCCATGCGCTGCAAGTGCTTCTTCGTCACCAAGAGCCTGCGCCATGCAGAATTTGCCGAAAGTGATGCCTTCTCCAGGAATTTGCATATCGTATTCTGGTGTATTGGTTATGATCACAAAAACACCATTTTCAGGTCCACCCTTATGAAGTTGACCTGTTGAATGCAAGTATCGCGGTCCAAATCCCAAAGTTGTGGCAATTTTAATTTCCTCCAGGATGGATTTCCTGAGTGAAGTTAATAAATCAATGTTCTTTACATTTCTCGGTATGAACGCATTAATGGCTACATACCCATTTTTTAAAATTGTTTTTGATAGGAACAGGTTAATTATTTCGAGAGGTGATGATTTTTCAGAGATTTTAATATCCTGGGATATATAAAAGGCAACTTTCTCAGTCGTGCACTTGGGTGAAGATGTAATGAATTGTCCTGTTTTACGGTAAGACTCTATTCCCGCAAGAGTACGTGTTTTGGCCTCTTGCACATCCGGTTGATCAAACGAATTTACCCTAATAATAGAACATGCGGTGGCTGTGGCAACTTCCCATAGGAAAAATTGATATCCAAGATCAACAATAGTATTTACATTGAGCTGGATAACCGGAAGTCCCTTTTCAACCAATGAACCTATTAACTTATCCAAGCTGCCGGATTTGCGTAAATAAACAAATATTCTGTCATTCCCATATTTCGCAGGAGAGATGATCGGTTCACCTGCGATCGGCAGGATGCCTTTCCCATCTTTGCCGCTGCTTTCTGCGATAAGTTGTTCCATCCAGGCAGCCAGGTTATTCCATTCATCATCTGCAAGGATCGTAAGCTTGTTTCTACCACTAGTGGCTGCCTCTCCCAGAATCACACCTAATGCAATTCCAGGGTTTCCTTCAATTATGCGATCACGCATGAACCATTCGCCATTATAAATGGCATAGTTCATCATTTTTATTAAATCAACCCCGCAAAGCATGGCAGGAACTAAACCAAACGCAGTTAGCGCTGAGTTGCGTCCTCCAACCCGTGGATTTGCCGTGATGACCTTTCGGAAATGTTTTTCCCTGGCTAACTGTTCAAGCTTGGTGCCAGGATCAGTGATGGCCATGAAATGCGATCCCGCTTTTTCGCCAAGTTGTTTCTTGGCCAATTCATAAAAATAATTGAAAAACGCGTTGATCTCACCTGTAGTTCCAGATTTGCTTGAAACAATGAAAATGGTCTTCTCAATCGGATTATGTTCAGCCACATAATTTACTTCGTCAGGGTGAGTTGAGTCCAAAATGGAGACTGAAAAACTTTTACCTACGATATTCTCCGCTGCCTGGATTTTCGAGAATACTTCTGTTGCAAGAGAGGACCCTCCCATTCCAAGAACAACAGCATTGGTTAATCCATCCTTAATCAATTCTCCAAACAAATCTTGCATCTGATTTGTAACATCACTTAATTGCCACGGAGCATCCAACCAGTCCATACGTTGGGTGATTTCTTTCTGACCATTTGGCGCGTTTGTCCAAAGATTGGGGTCGTGATCCCATAAACGATTTAGAAAATCTTCTTTTTTCAAGTACTCCAAACTTTCCTTCACCTTTGGAAAAATTTCGCCTAATCTCTTTGTTTCCGCTATTCGCCTTGTTTCTATCGCAGAGATTAATGAATTATAGGCATCAATAAATGCCTGCACTCCCTCTTTTTCCAGTAAGTCTGTTATCTCATTGATATGAATTCCCACATGGTCAAGACGTTCAAAAAAATCCGTGATTTTCTCTAAGTCAATCGTGATTGTTTCGGCCACTTTTCCATGATCCAGGAATGCTGTAAGCGTGGTTGGTGGGATAGTATTCACAGTGTTACTTCCGATCAACCCCTCGACATACATAACGTCACGGTATTCCGGGTTCTTCGTGCTTGTTGAAGCCCATAAAGGTCGTTGATCGTTGCCACCTTTTTTTCTTATTTCCGTAAACCTTTGCTGGTTAAATATTTCAGTATATTCCTTATAAGCCAAACGGGAATTATAAATCGCGGCTTTACCAGTTAGTTCACTAATTCCCTTACTATAAATGTCAGATGATTTGGAGAGTTTACCGATTATTGGGTCGATCTTTGAATCGACACGGGAAACAAAAAACGAGGCTACGGACTGAATATCTTCAATTGTTTTGCCTTCAGAGATTCGGTCTTCAAGTCCTAAAATGTACGCTTCCGCAACTTCTTTATAGCGTTCAATAGAAAAAATTAATGTTACATTGACGTTAATCCCCGAACTGATCAATTTACGAATGGCTGGGATCCCGGCTTTCGTGGCAGGCACTTTGACCATTACATTTGGGCGGTTCACATTCTTCCATAGGTTTATTGCTGCTTCTATTGTGGCTTGCGTATCATTTGCAAGTATGGGATTTACTTCAATACTGACGTAACCATCAAGCTTTTTAGATTCCTTATACACACCACTAAAAAGATCGGCTGTTCTCTGAACATCGTCAATGGCAAGATTCCAGAAGATTTCTTCAGCATTGACCCCAGCCCAGGACAACGTTTGTAATTGAACATCATAGTCAGTGGATTTTACGATCGCATTATGAAAAATGCTCGGATTTGAGGTCATTCCCCTGATTTCACCTCGTTCGATCATGCGAGCGATTTCCCCATTCTGGATCATCGATCGTTGTATGTTATCGTACCAGAGAGACTGACCAATTTTTTCCAGTGCTTTGATATTTTTCATATCCTGTTTTCCCTAATTAATGACTCTTAATTGTTCCATTACTTTCTAATTCACGAATTTTGTTCACCCTTCTTACGTGCCGATCTTCTTGTGAGAATGTGGCATTGACAAATGCTTGAACAATTTCCTTAGCCAACTCCACCCCAATGATCCTGGCTCCCAGGCAAAGAACATTCATATTATCATGTTCAACCCCTTGGTGCGCCGAATAGGTATCATGACAGGTACCGGCATAAATACCTTTGATCTTGTTTGCAGCAATGCAAACTCCAACTCCTGAACCACACAGGAGAATAGCCCGGTCAGCCTGCCCTGAAAGAATCGCCCTGGCCGCTTTTTCAGCTAAATCCGGGTAGTCCACTGGCTCCTGGTTGAAGGATCCCAAATCCCCTACTTCTTCACCAAGACTTTGAAGTAAGTAGATTATTTCGTCTTTTATCGGAAAACCAGCATGATCACAGGCTATCGCTATGCGCATTATTTTTTCTCCGCTTTGAGTATTTTAATTGACCTTTCGACAATTTTTTCAACTGTAAAACCGAACTCTTCCAGGATTTTCTGGTATGGCGCTGAAGCTCCGTAATGGTCAATTGCGAGGATATCACCTTCATCCCCAACCCACTTTTCCCATCCCTGGCTCACTCCGAGTTCGATAGCTATCCGTTTCTTTACATCCTTAGGTAAAACGGACTGCTGGTAGGCTTTTCCTGCTTTCTTAAACAACTCCCAGGAAGGAAATGAGACCACACGTACACCATATCCATCAGAAGCGATATTTTTAGCAGCCTCCAGCGCGAGGTATACTTCCGAACCTGTTGCCATCAGGATCAAATCAATCGGTTTTTTGCCAAGGTCAGCGAGGATATATGCACCATTTTTTAAGCCTTCAGCTGGGTTAAGTGATTTTCGATCCAGCGTGGGTACGGCCTGCCTGGATAAAGCCAGCAAAGTCGGACCTTCTTTGTGTTCTATCGCAAACTTCCATGCCTCAACTGTTTCATTGGCATCACAGGGACGAATAACGGTTAAACCGGGAATGGCTCTTAACGAAGCAAGGTGTTCGATTGGTTGATGCGTTGGTCCATCTTCGCCTAATCCCACGCTATCATGAGTCATCACCCAAATCGCATGCAAATGGGATAACGCAGAAATTCGAATTGCTCCCCTCATGTAATCGGTGAAAACCAGGAAAGTTGCTCCGAACGGGATCAATCCACCATGGTAAGCCATTCCATTAACGATCGCTCCCATGGCGTGTTCTCTTACTCCAAAATGGAAATACCGACCTAAGTGGTCAGTTGAGGAATAATCGGTAGAGTTCTTGATTTTTGTATTATTTGAAGGTGTAAGATCAGCGGAGCCACCAACCAATTCAGGAACGATATCTGCAATAGCATTCAATGCCTGCCCTGAAGCTACCCTGGTTGCCATCCCCTTTGGATCTACATCAAATATCGGTAATACACCTTCCCAATTTTCCGGAAGTGCCTTTGTCAGTCTGCGTAAGAAATCTTTTCCTTTTTCCGGGAATTGTTTTTGATATTCGTTTAGCAACTCATTCCATTTTTCTGCCTTATCATGTCCTTTAATCCCCGCATTGCGATAGATTGCCAGGGTATCTTCAGGGACCAAAAATCGAGGTTCGATCGGCCAGCCAAGTTTCGCTTTGGCTCCGTTCAGCTCTTCGTCACCGGGTGGCTCGCCATGGGCTTTGGCAGTATCCTGTCGAGTGGGCATTCCAAAGCCGATATGAGTTGGACAAATGATTAACGATGGTCTTGGATCCTTTTTGGCAGCTCGGATTGCGGTATCAATTTGCAACACATCATTTCCATCTGTAATATGCAAAACTTGCCAGCCGTAGGATTCAAATCGTTTACCTCGGTCTTCAGTGAAAGAAAGATCAGTCGATCCATCAATGGTGATGCGGTTATCATCGTAACAATAAATTAGTTTTCCGAGCTGTAGATGCCCGGCAAGAGATGCTGCTTCCGAAGACACTCCTTCCATTAAGTCGCCGTCGGTAACAATCCCATAAACGTAATGATCAATTATTTTATTATTATCTGAATTGAACTCTGCTGCCAGGTGGAATTCAGCAATTGCCATCCCTACACCATTGGCAAATCCCTGTCCAAGAGGTCCTGTTGTTGTATCAACACCTGGAGTCAACCCATATTCCGGGTGCCCGGGTGTGATCGAACCCCATTGTCTGAATTGTTTGAGATCATCGATTGATACGTTGAAACCGGTTAAATGCAGCAAGCTGTAGAGCAGCATCGACCCATGCCCACCTGAAAGCACGAACCTGTCTCGATCTATCCAATTCGGGTTTTTCGGGTCAATATTTAAATGTTTCGTCCATATGGTGTAAGCAATTGCCGCAGTACCCAAGGGCAACCCGGGGTGGCCTGAATTGGCTTTTTGCACCCCATCGACAGCTAAAAACCTTAATGTATTGATTGCCTTTTCAGTTAAAATATCATTCATTCTGTTCCTCCGGGTGACCAATTTATTTTACCACTTGGAAAAACAGGATGATTTTTTATTGCTAAGTTAACTTAGCGGTTTTTTTGCGAGCTGTAAACTATTGGTAACAACAATCACACTACTCATCGCCATTGCGCCGGCTGCTAATATCGGGATTAAATAACCGAAGGCTGCAATTGGGATCAGTATAATATTGTAGAAGAATGCCCAAAACAAATTTTGTTTAATTGTTTTTACCGTATTTCTAGCGAGGTAAATGGAATGGACAACGCCAGCTAAATCTCCGCTCACAAGCACAACCGGAGCGGATGCCATGGCAATATCGGTACCCGTTCCAATGGCAACTCCAACATCTGCCTGAGCTAAAGCTGGAGCATCATTAATTCCATCTCCAACCATCATCACTTTTTTCCCTGCTTCCTGAAGTTCTTTTATTTTGGCAGCCTTGTCACCGGGCAAGACATCCGAAATGACATTATCTATATTCACTTTTGAGGCAACAGCCTTAGCTGTCCGCACATTGTCACCAGTAATCATCATTACTTCAATTCCAAGGCTTTTCAATTTTTGAATTGAAGAAAACGAGCTTGATTTAACAATATCGGATACTGCAATAATCCCAGCCAGTTTTCCATCAATTGCAACCAGTAATGGGGTCTTTGCTTCTGACTGGAACTGCATTATTTGAGTTATGAATTGTTCAACATCAATACCTTCCTCGGTCATTAATGCAGTATTGCCAACAAGAATTAGTTTACCTGTGACCTCACCAAGAATTCCTTTACCAGTTTTTGACGAAAATAAACCGGGCTTTTCAAGTTCAATATCACGATTTCCAGCCTCTGCAACGACTGCCTGACCAAGGGGATGTTCACTGGAATTTTCAAGGGAAGCAGCAAGTTTTAATATCTCAATTTCCATAAATCCATTCAAAGGAATAATATCGGTAACACTTGGATGACCCGCAGTGATCGTTCCGGTTTTATCCAGTACTATCGTATTTATCGCAGCTGTTTTTTCCAAAGCCTCGGAAGTTTTTATTAATACGCCAATCTCAGCACCTTTTCCAGTGCCTACCATGATTGCTGTCGGAGTAGCTAACCCCATTGCGCATGGACAGGCAATGACCAATACAGCAACCATATTCACCAGGGCACGAGTGAATGGGGTTATGTCTGATCCAATCTTCAATTCAGGACCCAAGAACATCCATCCCATAAATGTAAGCAAAGCAATTACCAAAACAATTGGCACAAAGACCGCAGAGACCTGGTCTGCGAGTTTTTGAATGGGAGCTTTGCTCCCCTGGGCATCCTCTACCAGTTTAATGATCTTTGACAACATCGTATCTTTGCCAACTTTTTTGGCTGTGAATTTAAACCACCCTGTCTGGTTTATGGTTCCACCGATGACTTCGGAATTTATGCTTTTTTCAACCGGCATTGATTCTCCGGTGATCATGGCTTCATCCACAAATGTTAATCCTTCAGAAATCGTCCCATCGACAGGGATCAATTCGCCTGGTTTTACTATGACGGAATCTCCCACTACTACCTCAGAAACTGGCAGGGTAATCTCTTTTCCGTTACGGATGACTGTGGCCTCATCAGGGCGCAGGCTCATTAATTTCCTGATTGAATCCCCGGTTCTTCCTTTCGCTCTTGCCTCCAGATATTTACCCAACTTTATCAATGTGATGATCACAGCCGAAGTTTCAAAGTATACATGTCCTTGCAGAAGTCCCAGTGTTACGATGACTGAAAAAACATAAGCCACTGATGATCCCAGGGCTACCAGTACATCCATATTGGCGGACTTATTGCGGATGGCTTTGAATGCCCCAACATAATATTGCCACCCCACATAAAACTGGACGGGAGTTGCAAGTACCCACATCAGAATTTTTGACCATATTGAATGGAAAAGATTCTCAGGGATAAGTCCAAGATCTCCCGACATGGCATAAACAAGTAACGGGAGACTGAAAATAATCCCTGTAACCAGAAGTCTTTTTTGAAGGGAAATCTCAAGGTTTCTAGCTTTGCCTTCTACATCTTCGTCGTCATCTTCAGAAACCAAGGGTTCAAAACCAGCCTTTTTAATTTCACCAAGGACATCATTTTTCCCGATAATCGTCGGGATAAATCGTATGGCTACCGATTCAGACGAAATGTTAGGTTGGGCATAGAGTATTCCTTCAAGGTTCAACAATGATTTTTGTAATCGATTGGCATCAACCGAATCTGAAAGACGCCTTAAATTTATTGTCAATTCCCCTGACGCAACTCCATATCCTATATGCTCAATCTTTTCGACCAGGGCATCTAAGTTGACTAGACCAGGATCAAAATCAACGGTGGCACGTTCAGTAGAGAGATTTACTGAGGTATCGTTAACTCCTGGAATTTTTCTTACATTGCGCTCAATTGTAGAGACGCAATTTGCGCAAGTCATTCCAGTGATTGGAATTACAACTTGTCTTGTTTCGCTCATTTTTCCTGTACTGCAGGGTAATTTATTTCCGCCAGCAATTTCATAATTCCTTCTTCATCTGCAGGAGAATCATAGGTTACTGTGATTTTTTTAGATTCAACATCTCCAGATACGGATTGAACTCCTTTCAGGTCCGCTAATTCCATCTTGATAGTATGAACACAATGCATGCAATGGACTGACGGGATTTCATAGGTTACTGTTTTCATTTTTTCTCCTTTACACTTTTGCGGATTGTTCAAAAATTTCGCCGATTTCTTGTAACACCCGTTCACGCTCGGCAACATCTTCACCGCGTATTGCAGTGATTAAACAGGAATTTAAGTGGTCATCTAGAATCACGGAACTGACTTTATTCAATGCACTTTGGACGGCCTGAATTTGACGAATGATATCAATGCAGTAGTCACCATTTTCAACCATTCTTGATATTCCTTTGAGGTGCCCCTCTATGGTTCGCAGTCTGATCAGAGCCTTGTCATTCTTCATTTTCTCTCCCTCCCCCCACCGGGGGGGATTAGCTCAATTATAACCTTTTGATAAGTCCTGTCAATAGTCAATCTATCATTGACAGGAATCTGCATCCCACATAATATGGATATATGATCACAGTTGGATCTAAACCTCTCGTCGGACAAACCGCGCTTATAACAGGATCTGCCCGTCGATTAGGCAAAATTATGGCAAAAACCATTGCAAAAATGGGCGGAAATCTTGTCCTCCATTTTAATCATTCACGAGAAGAAGCAGAAGAATTTCTTCGAGATGTCCAAAAGGAAGATATAAAAGCCTGGTTAGTCCAGGGGGATCTATCCAGCGATGAGAGAATTCTAAGTTTTGTTCAAGAAGCATTCTCATTAACAAATATAAATATATTGATCAACAATGCATCAATTTTTTCTAATATTGATTTCCATCTCACTTCTCCCAAAATCTGGCAGGATCATTTACAGATAAACCTTACCGCCCCATTTTTACTTTCAAAATCATTTGCAGACCAAATCCAGCCTGATTCGCTTGGAAGGATAATCAATCTTGTGGATTGGAGGGCGTTACGACCTGGTAACGACCACTTTTCGTATTCGATCTCCAAAGCTTCGCTCACTTCTATGACTAAATCTCTGGCGCTGACGCTTGCCCCCGGGATTGTTGTAAATGCAATCGCTCTAGGAGCGGTCCTTCCTCCGGAAAATGAAAAACCTAATCCATCAATCCTTGAAAAGGTTCCGCTAAAAAGATGGGCAAATTTGAAAGAACTCGAGATCTTATTGCAGTATTTAGTTACAATTTCACCAGCGCTCACCGGTCAAATAATTCACCTGGATGGCGGAAGGCACCTTGTTTACTAAGCGAGGAGACAAATGGATAAAATATTCATAACCGATTTACTTATTCGCGGTGTCATTGGCATCACGGAAAAAGAACGAGAACAACCTCAGGATATCCTGGTTAATGTTGTAATATTGACAGATATATCCAAGGCATCAAAAACTGATAATGTCGATGATAGTGTGAATTACCGGACTGTCGCCAAAAAAATACTCGCCCATGTTGAACAAATAAAACGGTATACAGTTGAAGCATTGGCAGAGGATATTGCCAATCTTTGTTTGGAAGAACCCCGTGCTCAAACTGTGACTGTAAGGGTCGAAAAGCCGGGGGCTGTCAGGTTTTCGAAGTCAGTGGGCGTGGAGATTGTACGTCAAAAATAGGTGGAATTTGAATACCGCATACTTGATCTTGGGTTCAAATATTAATCCAGAAGTCAATATTCCCCGCGCTTTGGGGTTTCTGGATAAATCATTCGTAATTTTAAAGATTTCTGATACCTGGAAAACCCGGGCTGTGGGAGCACTGGCAGAAGACTTCTTAAATACTGCTGTTAAGATAGAAACCGGTCTGGATATGCACATGCTTAAGGAGAAGTGTCTGTGCCATATCGAGGAAATCATGGGACGCATCAGGCAAAAAGATAAAAATGCACCCCGGACGATTGACATCGATATCATGGTATTTAATAACAAGATTCTTGACCTTGAGATCTTTTCGCGAGAACATCTCGCCTTCCCCCTTGCTCAATTGATTCCTGACCTGGTTGATCCTCAAACTGGGAAATCGCTCAAATTAATTGCGGATTCGTTGTATCTTTCAGATTCTGCGATCAATATTGGGTGTATACCACCTAAAGAGTCTTAGCTACCTCGTTCGATTTTCCATCGTTTTAATAACCTCAGTGATGGCAGTTATTCTATTCTGATCTATGGAAATCTTTGCGATTTGTTCTGATACCTGTAAATATTTATTCTTAAAATCTTCTATAACTCGTTCTTTTATTCCTATTTTTTCAAGGAGGTTGGCTACTTTCTGCGCTTCTTCGACGTTTATGCTAGGTTTCTCTTTCCAAATAGAAGCAAATTCCTGGTTATGCAATTCACCGATGATAACCGGGTAGGTCTTTTTTTTAGCCATCAAGTCGGAATAGACAGATTTCCCGGTTTGTTTTTCATTTCCCCAAATTCCAAGATAATCATCCTGAATTTGGAATGCCAATCCCAAAATTCTGCCAGCGCCAGCCATATTATTTTCATCATCTTCATTTGCTGCTGCAATAATTGCCCCAATGCGAAAACAGGCTGAAAGTAAGGAGGCTGTTTTTCCTTCAACCATTTGCAAGTAATGGTCAAGCGGGATTGACGATTTTTGTTCAAATGTCATATCCAAATACTGACCTTTTGTTAATTCAAGGCAGGTAGTATGAAGTGTATTCAAGATGGCATTTATCTTCTGATCTCCAACCACATCAGATAACCTGAATATTGAAAGAAAAGCTAAGTTTAACAATGCATCCCCTGTATTTATTGCCTGGGGAATACCCCAAACCTTCCATACCGATTCACGTCCCCGGCGGGTTTCACTGCCATCCTGGATATCATCATGAACAAGCGAATAATTATGCAGAATTTCAACAGCCACCGCTGCTGGTAATGCATCATGCCAATCTAACCCGAATAAGTCAACGGATAATAATACAAAAAGAGGACGAAGTCGTTTTCCCCGGTTCAGTGGATTATTCACACCGCGGTCAAGCCCTAATTGGTATTCGACCATTTGTTGGTAACCAGATGGATACCCATTTAGGAAATCATCGGTTAGGTCCTTTAATCGAATAGAAATCTGGTTCTGCATTTCTTCAATTTTGGAATCGGGAGAAGTCATCTCAATTAATGATCTTTCCTTTGGAAAGCTGGTCCAGGTTTATCGACCCCGTGGCAAACATCGCAATCTTAAGCTCTTCCACCAATTGCATCATCTTTTGATCCAGAGATTCCTGCGATTCAACAGCAGCCTTAAACAGCAATCCTGCCACGCCTGCAATGGAAGCACCTAAGGCAATACTTTTGGCAACATCAATTCCGTTCCGTATACCTCCGGAGGCGATGAGTGGCATATGGGGGAATTTCGCTTTTATTTGAATAATGCATTGACTGGTTGGAATCCCCCAATCCCTAAAGTGTTCGCAAATTTCCACCCGCCATGGTTCAGTATTTCGATATTTTTCAACCGCAGCCCACGAAGTCCCACCGGCTCCTGCGACATCAATACATGATACCCCGGCATCAATTAATCTTGCGGCAACCTCGGCGGAAATCCCCCAGCCTACTTCTTTTACAATAACCGGAACTCCTATTTTTTTACAGACCTTGGATATTTTGTCCAACAGCCCTGAAAAATTAGTCTGCCCTTCTGGCTGTAATACTTCCTGGAGTGGATTCAAATGCAATATCAACCCATTCGCTTCAATAAGTTCAACAGCCTTCAGACAATGAGTAACATCCAATCCATAGTTTAATTGAACTGCTCCAATGTTTGCATAAAGCGGAATAGTCGGTGCATGATCTCGTATCCGAAAATCCACTGAGCGATTCCCAGATTGGATATCAATCCTTTGCGACCCAACCCCCATCGGAATCCCTAATTTTTCCGCTGTTTTTGCTAACCGCTGATTAATAAGATTGCCTTCTTTGGTTCCACCAGTCATGGATGAAATCAGGATTGGTGCTTTGATTTTCCTTTTCAGAAAGATGCCGCTACTGTCAATTTCCTGAAAGTCCAATTCTGGTAATGAGTTGTGCTGAAGGAGGACCTGATTTAATCCATTCTCAAGATAGGATTTCACATTCTCATCTCGATTGATGCGTATGTGATCCTCTTTCCTGTTTGAAATCTCTTCTGGAAATTCATGGTTGTGTGCCATCATGCAGTCAGTATACCAAAATATTAATCACGTTTTTCGGCACCTTTTCCATTATTAGGTGTTATTTTTCATATCATCACATTTGAAGTAGACAAAGTAGACAAATCACCTTGACAGATTGATGATGGTAGTTACAATTTATTGAAACAAACCTAAACTTGATAATCCCGGAGGATTTTAATGAGTGACACGCTAAAGAAAGTGACTGAAGTTATTGTTGAAGTATTGAAAATCGATGAAAAAGAAGTTAAAGAGGAAGTGCGTTTTGTTGAGGATTTAAAAGCAGATTCCATGGATCAGTTCTTCCTGATTGATGGGTTTTGTGAAAAGTTTGATATCAATATTAATGATGAAGATGCGCGCTCAATTAAATCAGTCGGTGATGCAGTTAAATATATCGACTCACATAGAAAATAGGCATACCCAATATTTTTTAGCTCTTAATTAAATCTGGAATCTGTTCGGGATAGTGGGCAATCTTCACTCCTACAGATTCCAATTTTTTAATCTTGTTCTCTGCCAATCCTGCCGTCCCATCGATAATTGCACCAGCATGACCCATTCGTTTTCCTGGAGGAGCTGAAATTCCAGCTATGAACGCGACGACTGGTTTCGTCATTTTTCGTGATATGTAGTCAGCAGCCAGTTCTTCCTCGTTTCCACCAATCTCGCCGATTAAAACAACACTATCTGTCTGTGCATCTGATTCGAACAATTCAAGAAGATCCACAAAACCCAATCCCTTTACAGGATCGCCTCCGATTCCTACACAGGTCGATACTCCCAAATCCTCTTGCTGTAGTGCATATAGAATCTCGTAGGTGAGAGTACCGGATCTTGAGACGACCCCAGTATTTCCCCTCAGAGAAATATTCCCCGGAATAATTCCTATTTTTGCTTCTCCTGGCGAAAGGATACCAGGGCAATTCGGTCCAATCAATTTTGTTTTCCGTGATCTTAAGTATTGTTTTACTCGCATCATATCCTGGATGGGAGTTCCTTCAGTGATACACACGACCAAAGGCAGATCAGCGTCTACAGCTTCGTATATCGCATCTGCGGTGTATTTTGCCGGAACAAAGATAACGCTTGCATTTGCACCGGTGGCGTCTACCGCTGTTTGAACAGTATCAAATATTGGGACTTTACCATTTAATACCCAACCACCGCCTTTTCCCGGGGTCACACCAGCGACAATATTCGTCTTGTATAGCAGCATTTGTTCAGCATGAAATAAACCTTCATTTCCTGTAATTCCCTGCACGATTAACCGCGTATCTTGGTTGGCTAAAATGCTCATTGAACAACCTCGCAAGTTTGTTCTACAGCGAGTTTTGCTGCCTGATATAAAGAAACAGCAGGGATCAAGTTCGTTCCTTCCAATAATTTCATCCCTTCGTCACGATTGGTACCAACCAAACGTACTATTACAGGTATTCTAGGTTTTATCACGTTCATTGCACCTAAAATTCCTTTCGCAACTTCATCACAGCGCGTAATTCCACCAAAAACGTTGATCAAAATTGCCTTTACTTGAGGGTCAGCAAGGATTATCCGAAAAGCGGCCGCAACCTTTTCAGATGAAGCTCCGCCGCCAATATCAAGGAAATTAGCGGGTTTCCCGCCCAGGAGTTTGATGATATCCATGGTTGCCATTGCCAGCCCTGCACCATTGACCAGGCATCCGATATTCCCATCTAGTTTTATGAAAACAACTCCAAATTTACGGCCTTCCACTTCGGATGGTGCTTCATCATCATTGTCCCGCATCTCAGCCAGGTCCGGGTGGCGGAAGATTGCGTTGTCATCCAGGACCACTTTTGCATCCAATGCTACCAGTTTTTCTTCAGCTGTGATCACCAATGGATTGATCTCAACTATTGTTGCATCACAATCTACATATAATCGCCACAATGCGATAATGATCTCTCCAAATGGTTTCCAAAATTTCCGGTCGAGATCAATACTAATTGCAATATCCCGAAGCTGGTAATCGCGCAAACCAATTAAAGGATCAATGATCCGTTTGATGATCTTATCAGGTGATCTTAAAGCAGTTTCTTCAATGTCAACCCCGCCAGCGCTCGAAGCCATAAGCAGCGGTTTCTGGCTATTCCTGTCATTGGCGATACTTAGATAGATTTCTTTACTGATAGATACTGCTTCATCCACCAGAACTTTCCGAACAGGAATTCCCTTAACTTCCATTGCCAGGATTTCGGTGGCATATTCTTCTGCTTCTTTATTGGTTTTAGCTAATCGTATTCCACCTGCTTTCCCCCGACCACCAACCAGTACCTGGGATTTGATTACAACTTTTCCCCCCAACTCTTCACTTATTTGTTTTGCTTCTGTTGCTGAACTTGCGATCCTACCTCTTGGAATTGGAATACCATACCTCGCAAAAAGGCTTTTGGATTGGTACTCATGAAGTCTCATCTAACCGCCTGTACGCTTGAGATGTTGTTCCTTGCAGATTATACTCCCGGCGAAATAAAATAACAGTCCATAGCTACTACCGGACTGTTATTTTTCAACTCATTTATCATTAACCTTTTAGAAACGCTTCAAGGGCTTCCTTGCTGATTCGATAGGATTCACCTATTTTTTTGGCTTTAAGTTCGCCATCGGTTATCGCCTTGATGACATCTGCTTCAGCTACACGCATCACATTGGCGGCTTCAGCAGTAGTCATGATTGCCGGTATGCTTGCCGATGCTGCCTGTCCAGCTCCTGCTGCAGTTTGGTTGGTTCCAATACCAGCCAATGATTGGGACAACACGTTTCCGATACCCAGCCCAGCCCCAATACCAGAGGTTAGACCAGCGCCTCCATTGGGATTATTGGCAGCTTCGCGCATGGCATCGGCTGCCTGCAACTGTGCATAGGTTGCCATATCCAGCATTCCCATTGCGCGTAGTTCTTCTGCTGATTTGTCAGATGGTTTAAGGCTTCCAATATAGAAAGTTTTAAGCAGAAGTCCCAAGGCAGCAAAATCTTCCTGAGCTTTAACCCGGATGCCAGCTCCCAATTCCTCGGTTAGGCCGATCATTTCGAGAACGTTCTTTTTACCGCCAGTTTCTCCCAATAGATCCTGTAATTTGGAAAGCAGCATGGTCCGTAATCTGTTTTCGATGTCGCTAATTCGATAGATTCCTTGTGCGCCTACAATTTGGGTTACCAATTGTTGGGCGTCAGCTACCTGGAAGCTATAAGTACCGTAGCCCTGCAGTAAGGCAATCCCCAGACCGACACCTGCGTTCTTAACAATGATAGGCTGAGCAGTTCCCCATTTCCGATCAGGAAATTCCTTCATTGAGACAAAATATACTTCTGCCGTGAACGGCGTTCGGTCATTGAACGCCTTCCCAATGAAATCTATCAGGTATGGAATATTCGCAGTAATGATCGTGTGCCGGCCAGGTCCAAAGGAGTCCAATGCTTTTCCATCTCGCATGAACACAACTCTTTGGGATTCCCGTACGATTATCTGTGATCCAATTCGAAGATCAGCCACTCCAGTCTCTGGGAAGCGATGAACCAGCTCATCAGTCATTTCACTAGCGTATTCAACAACATCAAAAATTCTAGCCATTGTTTATCTCCATAATTCTCAAAATGATACTGCTATTGACCGAGTTTCATGACTTCGGAGCGTTTATTGAACGCATCCAAACAATCCTGAGCTTTTTGGTTCAAATTGCGGATCGCAGCAGGAAATCCATCTGTATCTACTGATGCTTCAAGGTTGTCAATTGCGCTGGAAACTTCATCTGCCAAAGTAACAAGTGCCAGATCATACTGGTAGACTTTTTCCAATTCCGCTTCGTTAATTTTTGTGGCGTCAAAGAAACCGGAATATCCATAGGCAGCGGTTTTTACCCTGTCAATGAATTGGCGTAATCGAACTGCTGCAATTTCGACGTCATCGATCACATCGATCTTGCCGCTGTTCACAAAATCACGTTGAATGGCAGATAATCGCTGCCAGAGAACCTGGAATTTATCTGAGATGGATTCTCTTAGCAATTTATCAGCAGATCTTCGATCAGCGCGTTCAATATATCCTTTAAACCCTGGTATTTTTGCGATAAGTTTCTTCAAGGGATCTTGCTGGGATGTAACCTTTTCAAACAGATCAGTCATTTAATTCCTCCATTTTTTAATACACTCTTATTTTATTATAGCCAATTTTCTTAAGAATTCAATTTCACTTGAATATACGAAAAACAGAATAAAGAGTAGTAAATTATGGGACAACCCGTTCAAAAAGGATGCTGACATTATCCGAAAGAATAGTTATCCAACCGGTAGACTCTTACAAAGCATAAGCCAGGTAAGTATTAGGCTCGATTAACACATACTCTATACCTTCTGCATTTATTGCTTTTTGCCAGCCCCGTTTGGTTGTGTATACATCTACAAACTGGGTTACAAAATTTGCTCCATACATATCACAACGTCCATCGACGTATACCCTGGGTTGTGGATGTAAATTCCAGATTAGCTATCCGCCCCAATTGTATGAATTAAATATCTTGCCATTAATCCCTTCATCTTTTATATAACGGACAGCATTGATTGGAAATGAACTCATCATAAATTCGGATTGTTTATGTTCTAAATTGATTAATTGGTATGCGCCGCCTCGCTATGCTCAAACCAAACGCAGCAACCGTGAAGAGCGAAAAAATGATCTGGGTCAGTGAACCCCCAGCAAAGCGATAAGTTAAATACAAAAATACTTCGGATAACCATTCATGGGCAAACCAGGGTTTTCAGCAAGCAGAGAATGAAAAATTATCAAACTGTGGAATTTGATGGTCTTGCAGGATCAATGGTTCCGTCTTAATATGCCACTAGAATCAGGATAACCAATAGGCCGGAGCAAAAATAGAAAGCTGTCTAAGAAAACCAGGATTAGAAACAACTTACCAAGCGTAATCTTTATAAATATTTTTCTGGCATTATAGTTTTGTAAGGTCGCATTTTTATGGAATATTTACGGTTTTTTTGTTACGATATTATTATATATTTATTTGGAGTAGCAATTATGATTATACAATCCGAAAAAGGGCAAGGTCTCGTTGAATATGCATTGATAATAGTATTAATTGCGTTGGCAATCATCCTGGCACTTAGTCTGTTTGGGGTGACTATCCAGGGTCTTTACCAGGATGTCGTAGATTCATTTGCGGGCTTGTAATCAACTTGTAAGGTTGCTGTAAAGTAAAACCCCTTGAAATTAATCGACATCCTCTTATAATGTGAGTATCATTCAATTTAGAAAGAAAGGAGAAAACACCATGTTATTCGCACCGAAAGAAAAAGGCCAAGGTTTAGTTGAATACGCATTGATTCTTGTTTTGATTGCTGTTGTCGTGATCGTCATCCTTCGTGCTTTGGGCGGCCAAGTAACTAACATCTTCGGATCCATTTCTGAAGGACTGAATCCAGTAGCTCCTTAATAAATATCTCATATTCGAAAATAAGAGGCTGTCCTAAAAGTAAGCAGGGGCAGCCTCTTTATTTATTTCAAGAACTT
>CAZAAJ010000010.1:0-27880 GCA_964483135.1 uncultured Anaerolinea sp.
GGCGAGCACGTCCTTGTCGCGGTAGCGCCGGCTGAGGTGAGTGAGGATGAGGGAACGCGCGTTCACCTGGTTGGCGAACTCGGCTGCCATGCGCGCCGTCAGGTGGCTGAACTGCTTTGCCATTCCGGCTTCCTCTTCCAGGTAGGTGGATTCCAGCACCAGTCCGTCCACGCCCTGCAGCAGGTCCGCCAGGCTGGCGGTCTCGCCCAGGTCGCCCAGGGCAGCCAGGCGGGTGCCGGGTTGGGGGTCACCCAACACCATATCGGGTGTGACCACGCGGCCATCTTCCAGCGTCACAGACTCACCCTTCACCAGCTTGCCGCGCAGGGATCCAAAGGGGATGCCGAGCGCGTCCGCCTTCTCGGGCAGGAATGGCTTGCGCGACTTCTCTTCGAAGAGATAGCCGTAGGAATCAGAGCCGCGGTGCATCACCGGAAACGCCGAAATGGTGAAATCCTTCTCCTCGATGATGACACCTTTCTTCACCGGGAGCAGCGCAATCGGCATGGGCGGTTTCTGCCCGCGCAGCACCACACCATACAGCAGGTCGTGGATGCGCTCCAGCGCCTGGGCGCCGCCATAGATCTCCAGGTTGTCGATGCTTTCCCAGCGCATGAAGGTGGAGAGCAGACCCGCCAGCCCCAGGATATGATCGAGGTGCCCATGCGTGATGAGAATGCGGTTGAGGCGCTTGAAGCCGATGCCGCTCTGTAAAATCTGGCGCTGCGTGCCCTCGCCGCAATCGATGAGGAAACGGTGCTCGTCGTGCTGCACCAGGTAAGCCGGCAGGTTGCGTTTGGGGGAGGGGGCTGAGGCGGAGGTGCCGAGGAAGGTGATCTCGAACAAGGGGCTGTCCTTTCTAAAATCCACCCAATTGTACCGTATAATGTCCTTTTCCTTCCACCAAAAGTGGCAGGTGGCATAGTCCTTGCAATATTCAAGGGAGAGCATCCGGGTGTTGCAAACCCGGCTTGCTGTGTATAAAATGAAAGCAAACAGGGAAGGGAGCAGCCATGCAAATTGAAGGCGTGAAGATCGAAAAGCCTGACGAGGTCAACTTCATCCTCGGGCAATCGCATTTCATCAAGACCGTGGAAGACATCCACGAAGCGCTAGTGAACAGTGTGCCGGGCATCAAGTTCGGCGTTGCCTTCTGCGAAGCCTCCAGCCTGTGCCTGGTGCGCTCCTCCGGCACCGACGACGCCATGCTTGAACTGGCACGCGGGAATGCCATGAAGATCGGCGCCGGGCATTCCTTCATCCTCTTCCTCGGAGAGGGGTTTTACCCCCTTAACGTGCTCAACGCCATCAAAGCCGTGCCAGATGTGGTTGGTATCTTCTGCGCCACCGCCAACCCGGTGGAAGTGGTGGTCGCCGATAACGGCAGCGGGCGCGGCATACTTGGCGTGATCGACGGTGAAAAACCCAAGGGGTTCGAGACCGCCGCTGACGTGGAATGGCGCAAGGGATTCCTGCGAAAGATCGGGTATAAGGCGTAGGACATTAAACCTTGACAAGGTTGGTAATAACCTTGTCAAGGTGGAATCAACAAGGTTAGTTAAAAACCTTGTCAAGGTGACCAGCAAGGTCGGTTAGATCCCTTGTCAAGGTGATTAAGCAAGGTTGAAATACTGAAGTTGGTGATTGGAGAAGTATGATGAAAAAGAGTCTTGTGATAGTGATTTTGGCAGCCCTGCTGCTTTCGGGGTGCAGCCTCTTCCGCACCAGTGGTACTGAACAGCCGGTGTCGGATGCCGACATGGCAACACGGGTGGCACAGCTGCTCTCGACCATGACTACACCCACGCTGGAAGAGTTCTTCCCGGACACGCCGACATCGGAACCACCCACGCCCATGGGATTGCCCTCCACGGTTGAAACTGCCACCGTGGCAGCGCCAACTTCCGAGACGCCCGTGGTGGTCATCACCGAATTGCCCACCGCAGCCGCCACAGCGACCCTTCAGCCAACCGTCACGCTCGCGCCTACCCAGGCACCTACCGGCACCCCGGCGCAGCCCACAGCCCTCCCAACCGCCACTGCCACCGCCACCCCCAACACGGCTGACCCGGCTAACCGCCTGGGCAATGCCACCGGCTCCGACCCGATGGACAGCTTTGACCATTGGTCATGGCCCACCGGCTCCGACAGCTTCCTGGATGTCACCTTCGACGGCGGCTTTATGAAGATGACCGGACTCACCAAGCTCGCCGGCTGGCGCCTTCCCCTGGTGAGCCAGCAGACCAACTCCTACATTGAACTCACCGCCAATTCCGGCGCCTGCACAGGCAAGGATTCCTACGGCATCATCTTCCGCATACCGGTGTTCAAAGAACCCGAGCAGGGCTACTTGTATGAAGTGACCTGCGACGGCTACTATCGCCTGTGGAAGTGGGACGGCAAGGCTGGCACCAGCGGACAGGCCAGCATCCTCGTCAACTGGAAACAGAGCGCTGCCATCCATACCGGCGCGAACCAGACCAACCGCCTGGGGGTGATGGTGATCGACAACAAGATGACGCTCTACCTCAACGGCGAGAAGGTCGGCGAAGCCACAGATTCCTCTTATGAGGCTGGCTTCTTCGGGGTGTTCGTGCTCAGCCGCACCTCCGACAAGTACACCGTCAAGTTCGACGCCATGAAGTTCTGGGAGAATCCCAAGCCATAATGTGCGTGATTAATTACAGACAGAGTCCCCACACCGGGGGCTCTGTTTTGTATAATAGAGTATTCCAGTTTGGAGGGCGCGATGAAGAGTTACCGAAAAGAACTGTGGATGCTGATTCCGGGCAGGCGGGGGTATGTGAACATCACCGGCGAGGTGCAGCGCTGCGTACAAGAATCGGGAGTGCAGGAGGGGCTGGTGCTGGTGAACCCCATGCACATCACCGCCAGCGTGTTCATCAACGATGACGAGAGCGGGCTGCACCGCGATTACGACGCCTGGCTGGAGAAGCTGGCGCCGCATGAGCCGGTGGCAGGCTACCTGCACAACCGTACCGGAGAAGACAACGCTGACGCGCACATGAAGCGCCAGGTGATGGGCCGTGAGGTGGTGGTCGCCATCACTGAAGGTAAATTGGATCTTGGCACTTGGGAACGCATCTTCTATGGCGAGTTTGATGGCGGGCGGCGCAAGCGCGTGCTGGTCAAGATCATCGGCGAATGACATCGTATTGCATCTTTCATCGACTATTCGGATACAATAAAGACTATGGAACTGAAAGTTGTCAGAGAAGAAACACAATACATCATTCAAGACCTGCTGCGTTCACGCACCAAGGATGACATCATCCGCGATGTTTGCGGGCGTACTTCGTGCACCTGGCAGGAGGGCGAGTACCTGGTTGAACAGGTGATGCGTGAAAACAAGAAGACGGTCCAGCAGGAAAAGAGTCCTCTCCGCCTTTTGATCAGCCTGCTGGCAATTGCGGTGGGGTTGATCTGGGTGGGTTCCGTGGCATTCCGCGTGTTACCCACACTGCTTCCGTGGCTGGCGGAGAATGGCTCGCTGGCGGGGTACGTGCTGCCGGATTCCGCATGGGTACTGGGGGGAGAACTGGCGGTTGCCCTGGCGATGATCATCACCGGGATTGTGCTTACCATCGATCAGCTTAAAACAATCCGCGGCTCATAGCACTATGAATCGCATTTACTTCGGCGATAACCTGGAGATATTGCGCACGCTGCCGTCGGCGAGCGTCGAATTGATCTACATCGACCCGCCGTTCAACACAGGCAAAGTGCAGGCGCGTACTCAGTTGCGTACCGAACGTTCCGATACGGGGGACCGCACCGGCTTTGCCGGGCAGCGCTATACATCGACCAAAATCGGCTCTAAAGCCTACGGGGATGTCTTCGATGACTTCCTTGAGTTTCTTAAGCCGCGCCTGCGGGAAGCGTACCGTATCCTCGCACCTAACGGCAGCCTGTACTTCCACATCGATTACCGCGAGGTGCATTACTGCAAGGTGCTGCTGGATCAGATTTTCGGGCGCAGCAGTTTTCTCAATGAGATCATCTGGGCGTACGATTATGGCGCGCGCACCAGGAAGAAGTGGCCTGCCAAGCACGATAATATCTTATGGTATGCCCGCGACCCTGAAAATTACATCTATAACGTTGACGCCATCGAACGCATCCCCTACATGGCGCCGGGGCTGGTGGGACCTGAAAAGGCAGCGCGCGGCAAGCTGCCCACCGACACCTGGTGGCACACAATTGTTCCCACCAACGGGCGCGAGAAAACTGGGTATCCCACGCAGAAACCTTTAGGAATCCTGCGTCGGATCATCCTGGCTTCCTCGAATCCCGGTGGCATGGTGATGGATTTCTTTGCCGGCAGCGGCACCACCGGTGCAGCCTGCCTGGAACTGGGACGGCAGTTCATCCTCGTCGATTCCAACCCGCAGGCGCTTGAGACGATGGCAAAACGCTTTGAGGATATGCATGATATTGAATGGATTGGTTATAACCGACGCAACTCCATCTCTTAACGTAATACTTGCCAAACTCAACTCCCTGGCAAATGTAGAAGTAAAATCCTCCCAGGAGCGTTTTGGCATCCAGGGAGAAAACCGGCTGGGAATATCGCTTTATGTGTTGAGAGACCTGGCGAAAGGAATTCACGATCACACCCTGGCGTTGGAACTCTGGCAAACAGGAATCCACGAAGCCAGGATGCTGGCAGCGATGGTGGAAGAGCCCTCCAAAGTAACACGTGACCAGATGGAACAGTGGGTGTCGCAGTTTGACAGCTGGGATATCTGCGACATCGTCACCGATGAGGTATTCATCCACACACCCTTTATCCTCGAGATAATTCCTTTATGGGCAGCACGCGACGAGGAGTTCGTCAAACGGGCGGCTTTCGGATGTATGGCAGCCCTCGTTATCCACCGTAAGGATATCCCGGAAAAGGATATCCTGCCTTTTTTCGACCTGATCTCTGCCAGTTCAACTGACCCGCGCAATTTTGTCAAAAAAGCGGTCAACTGGGCGCTGCGAAATATCGGCAAATTTCGCCCAGCGCTGCGGATGCAGGCATGGGAAATGGCAAAGCAACTGGTCGTTTCATCTGACCGCACTGCCCGCTGGATTGGCAGGGACGCGGTAAGGGAATTCGAGAAAAAATATAGTAAATAAGGGATACCGTAAATGAAAAAAACCCCAATCCTTGAATTTGATGAAGACCGCACCGGCATCCTCATGCCAGACCCATTTGCGATAGGTGTCGGCACTCTGATTCCATCAAAAGGGATTTTGTGCTTTTTCCATGATGTGATATCTACCTTGCTGGAAAATGGAGACCTGACTCACATAGGGAACTTGAAATCAGAGATGGGAAAACACCCTGTTTATTCCTACAGCATGGGTGGAGAAAAGGTAACCGTTTTTCACCCGGGGATTGGCGCTCCTTTGGCTTCCGCTTTTCTCGAGGAACTCATTGCCTGTGGTGTGACTAAATACATTGTGTGTGGGGGGTGCGGAGTTCTCAATCGTGAGATCATTGCAGGGCATCCGGTGATTATTACCTCGGCGGTTAGAGACGAAGGAACATCATATCATTACCTGTCCCCGGCTCGAATTGTGAAAGCTAATCCAAAGGCAATTAAAGCCTTAGAGGATACATTAAAAACCGAGAATGTGGATTACAGATTGGGGAAAACCTGGACCACGGATGCCATTTATCGAGAGACTCCCGGGCGCAGAAAATTACGCGTTGAAGAAGGATGTGATATTGTGGAAATGGAAGCCGCAGCACTCTTTGCTGTGGCTAAATTCCGTGAGGTTGTACTGGGTCAACTTGTATATGGTGGCGATCTTGTTTTGCCTGAAGGCTGGGATGGCCGCAGCTGGCATAAGCGCACCGAAGACCGCCGATTGATGTTCGATCTGGCAGTAAAAGCAGTGTTAAAACTCTAGGTCTATCCGGCTGAAAAACTAGAACTGAGAAGGCGGACCTGTTCCGCGGCGTGATAGGAGGATCGTACCAGCGGCGCGCTTTCAACCCATCTGAAACCGATTTCCAATCCGAATTGTTTTATTCGGGAGAACTCTTCCAGGGTATAGTATCGTTCTATCGGCAAATGCCGCCGACTGGGCTGCAGGTATTGCCCGATGGTGAGAATATCAACTCCCCAACTACGAAGATCGCGCATCACTGCCATAACTTCTTCCATTGCTTCTCCCAAACCAACCATGATGCCCGACTTGGTTAGCACCTGAGGATCCAGGAGTTTGGCGTTGCGCAGGGTGGATTCAGACCATTCGTAATGATCCTGCGGTTGGACTTTCTTGAACAAGGAAGGCACGGTTTCCACGTTGTGGTTGAGGATATCCGGGCGGGAATCCATTACAATCTTCAAGGCGTCCATGTTTCCTTTGAAATCAGGGATCAAGACTTCAACTGAGCAGCCAGGCTGCAATTCGCGGATGCGGCGTATGACTGCTGCAAAAATAGGAGCACCGCCATCCTCGCGTTCATCGCGGTTGACGGAGGTGATCACCGCGTGTTTGAGTTCCATGGCTTTTACAGCCTGTGCCACCCGTTCAGGTTCATCCCAATCAATAGGTTCAGGTTTGCCATGTTTCACATCACAAAACCGGCAGGAGCGTGTGCAGATGGAACCAAGCATGAGAAATGTGGCAGTACCGCTTCCCCAGCATTCCCCCATGTTGGGGCAACCAGCTTCCTCACAGACTGTGTGAAGTGATTTCCTGCGCATTAACGACTGCAGATGTTCATAACCTTCTCCACCTGTCGCACGGACTTTGATCCAATCTGGACGACGCAACGGGCGTGGAGTATCAGGTGATTGTTCTATGCGGTCACGCGTTGGATTATTGGACATGGTCTCTCCTGCGCAAATTATAACTGCAGAATAAAAAAAACCGCAGAATCGTTCTGCGGTCATTTAATTAAGTAAGAACACTATTCTGTTCGAAGACGATATCCGAGCCTGTCAACATTCTCAATGATCTCCCGATCAGTATCAATCCGGGTGAAATCATTGCGCAAGAGGTACACAAGATACTTCAACCGATTGCGGGCTGAAACATTATTCTCTCCCCAGATGTCATTCAGCAATTCAGCATAGGTGGCAACATGGGGAGCTTTCTTCGCGAGATAGGCCATTACTTCGAACATTTTACCGGTCAATTGAATACGTTTTCCGTGATAAGTGATTTCCTGGGAATCCAGATCGATCAGCAACTGGGCATTCGGAAAGGCGATGCGATTCATTACCCTGGGTTTTCCTGCCCGCCTGAGAACCGCATTGACCCTCGCTTTTACTTCCGAGTGGTCAAAGGGCTTGATAATATAATCATCCGCTCCGATTTCCAACGCTTTAACGATGTATTGGGTTTGAGTTAAGGCGGATATAACAATTACAGGCAAATCGTTAACCTTTTGGATGTTTGTAAACGTTTCCCAACCATCCATGTCGGGCATCATCAAGTCTAATAGGACTAGGGACGGTTTGATCTCGTTGATTTTTATCAGGGCTTCTTTACCACTGGTTGCCCCCGAAACATCGTACCCATCGTGTATTAAGACCTGTTTGAGGAGCATAACGGTATCTGGTTCATCATCGACCACCAGGATACGGTGTCTTTCTTTTGTAATAGAACGATCAAGGTCAATGCCTTGTTCGACATTTTTAATTGCAGTTATTCCGTCCGGTTTCAAAGCCATTTTTCTCTTTTCGAATCTTATCCTTGAAACACCAATATGAATTATTATAGCAGGAGTAACTATATTCAAACCATTTAATTATTGACCAGGTGATATACTGCCTGAAAGGAAAAATTAATGCTTGTTTTGGTTTCAACACCAATCGGAAACCTTGGCGATATTTCACAAAGGGCACTGGCTGCGCTTGAAAATGCAGATGTGGTTGTGAGCGAGGATACCCGTAAAACCGGTTTCCTGTTAACCCATTTTGGAATTAAAAAACCCCAATTATCATTTAGAGAGGATAATGAGGAGCGAGCGCTGCCAAGAGTTCTAGAATTCCTGGAATTGGGAAAAACAGTTGCACTTGTAACTGATGCTGGAACCCCTTCAATTTCCGATCCCGGATTCATTCTTGTACGCAGTGCGATCCAGCGGGGTTTTGAAATTACTGCTGTTCCCGGACCGACTGCTCTCATTATGGCATTAACCCTGAGCGGCTTGCCAGTTCACAGCTTTACTTTCCGCGGATTCCCCCCCAGGAAGGGCGGTCCCCGGCGGCGCTGGCTTGAAGTAGATGCCGCTTCACCACACACTTTAATCTTCTACGAAAGCCCTTATCGTCTGCAGTCGTTCCTGGAAGACGCGTTGGTCGTGTTCGGTGACAGGCCAGCAGTACTGGCCAATGACCTGACAAAGAAATTTGAAACGATTATTCGGGGAACTATTGGTGGTTTGATCGAGCAGGTTCGGAGTATCGACCTTAAAGGCGAATATTGTGTTGTGATCGGGGGATCAGGATTTTTGTGGCCGGAGGATGATTAGTTTTTTACCCGGCGAAGATGTTGAATCTTGTTTTACGGTCATAAAAATCTTCATTTTCAGCGTGTTTTAATTTTCCTACCACCCAATAAGTTACAGGCGTCATCACGATCTCAATGAAGGTTTTAAAGATGTAATTGGTAAGGACGAGAGTCAGGTATATCTCCCAGGGGAAAACCTTTGCCAGGCAGGCAATGGTAACGAATATCACCGAATCAATGGCTTCCCCAACAAGGGTGCTTCCAATCGTTCTTACCCATAAAAAGCGACCATTGGTCGCTACTTTCAGTTTTGCCAGGATAACTGAGTTAGCGAATTCTCCAGCCAGGTATGCAGCCAGCGAGGCAATCACAATCCCGCCGGTGCTGATACCGCCAAGAACATTATTGTAGGCTGCTTGGCCTGTTTGAGCTTCCCATGCTGCTTCACCCGGCATGATGCGAACCAGCCATAAAACGAGGGAAGTGAGTGCCAGGCAGGCAAACCCGGTCCAGATTACACGACGCGAGCGGCGGAATCCGTAGACTTCAGTCAATACGTCTCCGAAAATATAACTGACCGGGAAGAGGATCGTCCCTGCGTCGAATGCAAGGGGAATCGATATGAGAGAGACTCCCCAACCAACGATTTTTGCTGAAGAGGCAATGTTGCTGACGATTAAAACCGTCACAAATAACGCCAGGACAGTATCGAAATATCGATACACACGTGGAGAATTAAGTTCAGGAGTTTGCCTGGATTCCATGATATTTGTTCCTAGTATAATCGAAATATCACAGCCGAGGATTTGCTATGCATCGTTTTTTTCTATCACCTGAATTGATCCGAAAAGATTTAATTGTTTTTCCAAATGATACTGCCCACCAGATCAACAGGGTTCTGCGATTGGAAGCAGGTAAAACCGTACAGGTTTTGGATGGCGAGGGGCAGGAATATCTGGTTGAATTGATGCGTGTTGACCACGAATCTGTGGAGGGGAGAATCATACGATCTAATTCAGCGTCTGGAGAACCCAAAACTTTTATTCGCCTACTTGTTGGACTCACGCAGCGTGAGAAATTTGAGTGGGTCCTGCAAAAATGCACGGAAATTGGAGTTTCCGCTTTTACACCCCTGATCACCTCTCGAAGTCTGATCCAAAAAAAAGATGAGGTGGAAGAAAAATATCCCCGCTGGCAGAAAATTATCCGGGAAGCTGCGGAGCAGAGTCATCGCGGAGTAATCCCGTTGTTGGACCCCGTGCTCCGATACAATGAATTAATGAAAAACAAACTCACTTCAGGAATGACCGGTTTGTTTTTATGGGAAGGAGAGACTGAGAATGGCCTAAAATCCGTTCTCCAGGCGACAACAAACCGGGAGGTTAATCTTGTGGTTGGTCCTGAAGGGGGATTCACCCGGGAGGAAGCAGACCTGGCCTATAAGGCAGGCTATTTAAGTGTCAGCCTGGGAAAAAGAATTCTCAGGCTTGAAACAGCAGCCATGCTCGCCGCAGGATTGGTGATTTACCAACTGGAATGATTACTGGTAGCGCCGGTAATCCAGGTTTTTCAATATTTGTTGCGACAGTTTTCCCCGGCCGAGGATTTGACCCTCCTGATTAAGCACAAAACAAATTGCGGTACGTCTTCCGGGCAGGTAAGATGACGGCAAGTCTTTTCCTTTTAACCATTCGCTTGCTTCAACCGGTGTCAGGGTTTGTTTTGCAATTTCGCATTGCAAACCAAAACGGGTTACCCATTCGAACGTCGGCAGAATATTCTCATTCTCAATTGTACAGACCTGGAGGCCGGCAGATTGGACCGGTAACGAGCTAAATCGTTCCAGGAGCAACCCGGGAAAAACGAAAACCTTGTTATCACGCCTTATTAATGTTCGCCTGTTTTCGCCCAAAAACTTTTGCATAGGAAACCCAAACAAATCTTCGAATTGAGATGAGAAATCCATTTGTTCCCTGGAGGATAATTCAAAAAATCCTGCTTTTTCCATGGAGTGTGATGGGGGTTCTTTTTTCCCAACCTCAATTGAAGCAATTTTAGAAATTTTGCATGCAAAAAACCCCGCAGTGTCGTATTGTTGCGGCCAAAGCCGGATGGTTCTTTCCATGACCTTATTTAATTCGCTGTCTGAATTCCCAGGTGCAGGGACTGGCAGGTTGGTCTGTGCATCTTCCAGTTGGATCGCATTCCCAAACCTGGCAAGGATTATTTCAACCACTGCTTCATCTTCTTCACGAGCCAAAGTACAGGTAGAGTAGACGACCTCTCCGCCAATTCGTGCAGCCTGCAATGCACTTGTGAGAAGTTCCACCTGCCTTCGAACGAGGCGCCGTGTCTCGCTGGAAGTTACCGGCCGGGGCGGGTGTGTCTCGGTCGTTCGAAGTCCCTGCATGCTGCAAGGCGCATCGATGAGGACACGGTCAAAGGTCTCAGGGAACCACTGCCCATAAGATTCACCCGGAAAGCGGGTGATGGCCGTATTCTCTGCGCCCCAATTTTGAAGGACGATCTTTAATGCCTGAATACGTCCCTGGCTGGAATCATTGGCAAGGATCAAGCCCTGGTCATTCATGCGGCTGACGAGATGGGTTGTCTTCCCGCCGGGTGATGCAGCCAGGTCGAGGGTCAACATACCGTGCGAATCGGTTATGCTGAACAATTCAACTGGCAGCATCGAGGAAGCTTCCTGGATGTAATACCAACCATTCTTATATTCAATGGTTTCGCTGAGTGAAGGACCTTCATTGGTCATCACCCTGAACCCGGATGGACAGAACGGGATTTGCGATATGGTCCATCCATATTTTTCAGAAAAATAGTTAACTGTTGAGGGTGTAGCCTTAAATGGGTTAATCCGAATAGATGGTGTGATAGGTTGGTCAATGATTTTCGCCAGACTTTCAAATTCGCCGGAGGTAAGCATCGAACGAAAACGCTCGAGCTGATCTGCAATAAGCTCTTGTTCGCTACTCCTCTCTTTCTGGTTTTTCTTTTTTCTTTTCATCTTCCCTTATCGATACAAAAGACGATCTCAGTGCTAAAGGTTATTTCATTAACTATCCAGGGCAGACCCTTAAGCGTACGTTCTACAAGAATTCTCTGACCTTCGACCATGGATCTGGATCCAGTGAGGTTGGCGGCAGGGAGAGATACCAGGAGATATCTTACGTTCAACGATTCCCAAAAGGCACGATTGCAGCCATGCTGGCGTTGTTCGAAGCGGTGGGCTTCTTTGAAAAAGAATGCAACATCTGCGTTCTCTTTTGGTGGGTTGACCAGGATGTCCCGCTTTTCTGCCAAGGGCGGGCGGCCAACCAGGGTTAAATATTTATTGATCAAATCAATACGCGGTTGGTGCAAATCGTATGCACGATAGGTTGTTTCGAGGGCTAAATTCATCCAGGGGAGGGAAAAAGGATTAAACCCGCAGGCTAGATCGAGAATCTGCCGGGGTATTCCGGTGAATGAGAATATTTTTTTATAGAAATCCGTCAGAATAGGAATTCGCTCACGAGTAGAGGAATGGCTTTCAAGCATTTGCAGGGAAAAATGCTTGATTGAAGCTTTATCTGAGGGTGGTATGGACTGTATATCCAAAACTGCAGCCTCATAATTCACTGATTCGAGATATGGTGCAATGATATTATGCAATTTTTGCCTCACGGTCTTTTCGACTTCGCGAAAATTCCGGGCATTTTTCGCACTTTGATTTATGAGATCGAGAACTGTTTCCTCCGGCAGGTCAAGATCTTTGTATTTCCTGGAGGTTACGATGCGTGATGCAATTTCATTTATTTCATCACTTGTCAGGGTTCCATTTAATTGCGTATTAGCACTCATGATTACTTTTGGATCAAGAAAGCGATCTCATTAGGGAATTCGGTTTTTGTCACTTGCCAATTGTGACCTTCGATTAGATGGTTGAAATGTGTTTCGTAATTTACCGCCATCCCCTTGGATCGTCCGCCAAGGCTGCGTGATGGAAAGGACACAAGTATATTTTCAGATTGAATGGCTTCAAGCAAGCGAATCCCGATCGTTTTGTCCACCTGTTCAAGGCAGGGTAGGGTTTTTAACAAAAAGGCGACATGTGTTTTTTTCCGGGGGATGGATTCGATGATGTTTGAGGTAACAAACTCATGATTGAGTTTGAAATGGGTAAAAAATAAGTCCAGAAATGAAATCATATCCGAATAAATATCAATGCCGGTATATTTTACATCGTTGGTGGCTGGAATCCATGGAATACACAGCGGGGTAAAACCGCAGGCGAGATCCAGGATGGATTCGACTGGTTGGATAGGAGCCAGCGTCTGGGTAAAAAAAGAAGTGATGAAGGGCTGTCTCTCAGCAGTGGAGGAGTGAAATGGTAAACAGCGGTTGATGAAGGCTATTGTTTGGGAAGAATTGATAGACTTATCCAGTGTGATAATCTCTGTTATCCATTGGTCATACGGAATAGTGGATTCCTGAAAGGCAGATCCTACCTGGTGGAGTTTATTGCGTGTAGATTTAATTACTTCTTTAGCGTTTTTCCATTTTGACGCTTCTGCAAGGACAATTTCGCGAACCAGGAACTCGTCGATATTTTCATACTTGGACGACTTGCGAACCTGGTCGATCAGTTCTTTTAACAATTGCTCTGAAACCTGCATTAGTTGTTCTTCCCGGAAATCCGCTCGCAAAGCTGTACCATGAAGCGCAGGTTGTGAAGGGTAGCGAGCCGCATGAAAAGGGTATCTCCCTGTTTAAAAAGGTGATGAAGGTATCCAATTGAATAATTGCAGCAGCATGGACAATCGCAGTTTGAACTAATGGGTGAATCAGACCGGATGTACTTTTCATCATTGATGTATTTATACGCAAACCATTCACCGGTCAGACCTCTCGCTGATCCTTCGTCTGGATTTTGGAAAGTGAACAACCTGCCATGGCGGGCATCGCGGGTGGGCATAGCACTGTCAAAAATATCGTAACCAAGCGTATGACAGGCAAGGACGTTTTCAGGGTGACCAACGCCTAGGGCGTGCATTGGGAATTCCGGGGGAATCAGTTCCCGCGTGTAACCGATGATATCGGTCAGTAGATTGTTATTCTTATCCAGCGGCCAGCCGCCAAATCCATACCCGTCAAACCCGATCTCGAGAAGTGCATCCGCGCATAGTTTGCGCAAGTCTCTATATCCACCGCCCTGTACCACTGCAAATAGTTTTGGAATTTCGGTATTCTGCCACTTTTTCTGGCCAACCTGCCGGTTGAATTCCTCTTTACATAGTCTTGCCCACTTGATGGTTCGTGTAACAGATTCTTTTTGATCCGGATATCCCTCATCTACATGGGTGCAGTCATCCAAGCAGATCACCACGTTTGACCCGTAACCAAGTTGAAGTTGAACAGTTTTTTGTGGAGTCAGTTGATACTTTCGGGCGGTTCCTTCAGGTTGAAAGGTGATCCCCTTTTCGGAGATCGAGCCGAAATTGGGATTCTGCCTGATGAGGGAGTACGCCTGGAAACCGCCTGAATCTGTGACGATCATTCCCCGCCAATCGGTCATTTTGTGCAATCCGCCCAATGCCTGGATGGTTGAGGATCCCGGGTGCTGCATCAAGTGGAAAGTGTTCATTACCAGCGCGTTCACCCCTATCATTCTCAGGTCAGATGAGTCAACTGAACGCACAACCCCATAGGTGGCGTCGGGGAGAAATACGGGTCGGGGCAGCTTTCCCATAAGCTTAAGCGTGGTCAAGGAAAACTAACCCTTTATCATGAATATTTATTCGGGATATTACATTAAAGGTTATTGAACTCAGAATCATACCTGAATTATAAACGCGGTATTGAATTCACAACCCATTTTTTATGAGTGCGTGTCAATAACAGGTTCTTTGAGTTTGAGGATTGCTAACGCAGAAGCGAGCATCAAGATTGCAGAAACTGCAAACAACACCGTCCAGCCCCACCAGTGCCCGGGTGCACTGTTATTGAAATAATCGATCATCGGTCCTTCCAAGCGAGCCACCGCGGCCGAACCGGCGGTTGCCAGATTGGTCAACCCTACATATTTTCCGAAATCTCCTTTTGGAGCCATCTGGTTAGCAAGTGCCCAGTTGACACTGAGGAAGATTCCCAGTCCGACGCCCATGACACTTCCGAAGAGGATAAGCTGCACTGGTGTCTTGGCGAAAATGAGCAGAACCGCTCCAAACGCGCCAATAAAGGAGGAAGCAATCTGCCAGCGTTTCCTGCCTCCCTTGTCACTTTTTACCCCAGAAATAAGTGAGAAAATGATCAACACTATGACAAAAGCACCCATCACGAATTGAGTGAAGACGATCGGGTCCTGATCACTGAACTTGTCGCGGATGTAATACTGTGCAAAGGATTGAAAACCGTAAATTCCAACCAGGTAAAGGAATCGGCTGAAAATGAGACGCCAGTAGCTTTTATCGCCATCCACATGAAAGTTGAAAACCTGTTTCCAAAGTACTTTCCAATCTATTTTTTCCCTTGGGGTAAAGTCAAGGTTGTGTTCACGTCCGAAGATCAAGGTGATGGCAGCAAACACGACCAATAACCCGATGATTACCAAAAGCGAAAGCGTTGGGTCAGGGTTTTTTGCAGAGATGAGGAAACCCATTAAAAGGGACGAGAGGATGATACCTGACATATCCAGGCTGGTCTTGATGCCGCTGGCAACACCCAATTGCTCCGCAGGGACTTCGTCCGGCAGCCACCCCTGCATGGGTCCATGCGCGATATTGGACGATACTTGCAAACCAATGTAGCCAAAGAAAAGCGCTGGTAATCCGCCAATGAACCCCAGGATGAGGAGAAATATCAGGTCACCGGCAGTTCCGAGGAGGACGAACGGCCGCCGTCTTCCAAGTTTTGATTTCCAACGGTCACTTAGGGCACCGGAGAGAGGCTGAATTATCATTGCCAGGATCAATCCGAAAAAGGTGAGCAACCCCAGCCAGGTATTCTTTTGGGTTTCAGGGACATAATTGAGAAGTACTGCAGGTAGAATGGTGACATGAAGGCTGTTCCACATAAACGAAAGCCCGATCCAATAGGCATTAATCACAAATAAATACCACCCATTCACCTTTTTCATTATCATTCTCCTCTTTATTTCATATATTCTTCAAAGAATGCAATTATTCGCGTTATGTATCCGGAAAAATCCTGAATATCAGTCTCTCGATGATTCACACCAGGCACTATTTCGAGTTTAGCATCTTCCCCCAATTCTGCAACCATGAACTGAAGGTCTTCCAACCTGGTATAGGGGTCAAGTTCAGCGTGGATGAAGTAAATAGGTATGCCATGTAGCTTAGAAGTACGGCGGATCGGATCAGTTCTAAAAAGATTCTCACCTGTACGCAACGTTGCACCAAGCAGGATACTCGCTGTAAGGGTATGCCGTAATCCCCAGGGAATTCCTTTTTCCTTGAGCTGCTGTAGGATGGTGAAGGAAAGCCGAAGGGGACCGCCATCGGAAACAATCGCAGATAACCCTTGCTCTTTTTTTGCAGCCGTTAGTATAGCTGTGCGTCCACCCATGGAAAAACCCAGCAAGCCGATCTTTTTACTTCCACGTGAACTGGCATAATCGATAGCTGCTTTCACATCACTGGTTTCAAGCGCCCCTAATGTTGTCAGTCTACCCTCGCTTCGACCATGACCGCGAAAATCAAACATGAGGACGTTAAATCCCGCCTGGTGGATTGCCGGTGCATATTTCAAATCCGGGTCCATAGTTCCGGCATATCCATGCAGAAAGACAATGGTTCGGTTTGACCCACTACATGGTATCCACCATCCTCTCAGGTACAGATTATCTGCTGTCATGAATTCTATGTTTTCAAACTTCAATCTTAATTCTATAGGAGAGGAGAACACCTGCTGGGGGTGCCGGCAGGTTAAAAAGACAGATAGCGCCATCGAGAACCCGATGGCAGCTATCAGAAAAAGACCGATACAAAGAAAAATCATTGAGCTGGTTTGGTTTTAAAGACGAAATCCCATAATGGTGAACTAACCCCGAAACGTTTATCAGGGGTTTTATAGTGATGCTGCATATGATACCGTTTGATGAACTTGGCATAACCTGAGCGCATGGGGAAATGATGGGTGGCATAATGCGTCAGATCGTAAACCAGGTAACCGATAATGAATCCCGAAAAAACAGGCGCGGTCCACAACGGGGTTTTGAATATGACATTAAAGACCAAAATAAATAATCCATAGAATAGGATTGCCATTGGGATACTCACAACCGGGGGCATAACCAGCCGGGTTTTAATTTGCGGCTGAGCATGATGGATTCCATGGAAGAGGAATATGATCCTTTCCATCTTCGCGCCTTTTGCAGGAAAATGGAAAACAAACCTGTGAAGCGTGTATTCAGCCAACGTCCATAGAAAAAGCCCAAGAAAAAATCCAATCAGAATGTAAATGGGGAAATTACCCGATGGGGCTTTTATGATCGCTGAAACCAGGAAGTAGACTGCTACGGGCAGCCAAATGACCGTAACGGTAATGGGGGAAATATGTGTAAAGAATTCCAGGAAGTTGGATTTAAATAATCGGATCGGCACATCACTATGGTCAACGGGTAAATGAGACATCAGTTTCCTCCAAAAAATTTTTTACTTATCAATTATAGACACACTATTTTGAGTGGATCCTTTTTGCTTTATTGCGAAGTGTCAGTAGGGTGATAATACCCACAAAAAGGAGTGTCACGACGCAAACGACAAGGATTTGGATTAATGAAAGCAGCGAAATGAAACTTGTCAAATAATCCGGCAGTGTCCAGGTGACGAGTACTCCATTTAAGACAAAACTGAGGATGACTGGCAGACCAAGTAAAAACACAGTTGTTAATCCCAAACCGAAAATATCAAGGGCAGCATTCGCGGGTTTTTTAGTGAGAGTTTTGTTCATTAAAATATCTACTAGAAAAGCGATGAGAAAAGCTACCGCAGCAGTGATCGCTGTGTAAAGGATCAGATCCATTTGACCTGTGACCGATGAAAGCGAATAGTTTTTTTTGCTCAATACCGCATACCGGAAGTTGAACAAAATTGCATATACAACGGCGCCGACTACCCAAGCTATTGCGCCTGTTTTTTGCCGGCGAACCAGAAGAATGATCGCACTAGCTAGAAGGACTGCAGCGGGGATGGCACGCAATACACGCTGTACCAATAACCTGGAGTCATGGATTTTGTTAATCACAGCCTGGTACGCAGCGACATCACCCCCAAATTCCAATGCGGATTTCTCAACTGGCTTTCCCATTAATTTGGCATAGTTAAGGACAAATTGAGATTGTTGGGCTGCAATAGCAGATGGTAAATTGGCTATAACGGTTTGCGAAAGTTCCACCAGGTCTGTTCTCACCTGTCCCTGAGTACTGGCCGGGAGCCTTGCGCCCAGTAAAGCAGCAAGGGTTGGTGCAATATCGACCATGTTAATCTCTGTTTCAACACCCTTTTTAACGCCTGCACCTGCAATGACAAAGGGTTCGATCAGGATTTCAGGATCCTGTCCGCCATGACCGCCAGCCATAATATGACCATGATCGCTGAAAACAACCAGTGTGTCTTTTTCAAGATCGATCTGGTTGGCGATAAAAAGCAAGAGGTCATCAGACATTTTAGCCGCACTATCCCAATTGGGAGACTGCGGCCCGCCCTGGTGATGACCCGCGTAATCCACCTGGTCAATATGAACAAGGACAAGTTTGATCGAAGAATTTTGTAAAAATGGCGTTGCAGCCTCCACTACCTCATTGTCCGCTTTGGCATCCTCTCCGGGAGTATAAAAACTAAAATCCACAGAGGATTGGGGAACCATTTTTTCGAACCAGTAAAAACCGGAGATGGCGGTTCTAAGCCCCTTATCATGGACAACTGTAAACAGGTCATCCTGGGTAAACGTGGGAATCTCTGCATAATCCAGGTTAAGCGCAGGACCATCATTTAATTCAGGCCATGCACCTGTCAGGATGGTAGAGTAACCAGGTTCTGAATAAGAAGGAGCTTCACTATGCATTTTTGCTGAGGAACCATTGGCGCGCAACTCATTGAGGTAAGGCATTACAGTGCTGTCCAGTGATGTGTCGTAACGCAGACCGTCGATCAGAACGATGATCACTCTTCCGGTTGCTGGATCTCCAAGATTTTCACCCGGGGCAGGAGGATTGTCCTTTAGTAAAGACCGATAGGAGTAATTTGAATTGATGGATCCCGTTGCCCAAAAATACGAAGAAATAGCTATGACTAATAATGTAACAATCGAGAGAAGGATCTTGTATTTATTTTTCATTAATCCTTTGTTTATTATTTATGGAGTTACATTAGTATAGCAAAAAATCATTGGGTTGAATACCCGATGATTTTAAGTCTAACTCAATCTCTTGGAGGATATCCGGTTATGTCACGGATCTCATCATAAAGGGGTTTCAAACGATCATACATCTTGCAATAAACACGGTTATAAAGTTCGTCGTATTTTTTATGGTTTTCAGCGATCGGTTCAAAGGTCTGACCGATGTGGGTCATCTCTTTGACAGCGGTATCAAAATCTGGAAGGAGTTTTAGCCCAACCGCTGCATCCATGGCTGCTCCAAGACCACTGGTTTCGTAGACATGGGGGATGGATGTGGGTAGACCAAAGATATCCGCAGTTAATTGCACTGCGCCCTTGCTTTGCGATCCACCGCCGGTAACGCGTATTGCTGTAATGGGGATGTGACTGCGTTTGCTGGTACGGTCAGCGCCTTCGCGTAAGGCAAATGCGAGTCCTTCAAGGATCGATCGGTAAAGATGCGCACGGGTATGTACATCACCGAACCCGATGACTGCACCTTTGGCTTCGGGACCGGGGACTTTAAGACCGGGTGACCAATAAGGCTGTAGCATCAATCCCAGCGAGCCGGGAGGGACAGTGGTAATAAGGTCATCGAATAATTCTTCTGTTTCAATGCCGCGTTGCTGCGCGAGGCGTTCTTCGTTCATCCCGAATTCTTGCTTAAACCATGTAACCATCCAGTACCCGCGGTAAATCTGGAATTCGAGAGAATATGAACCCGGCACGGCTGAAGGGTAAGGGGGAATCAGGGGGATCAACTCGACATATTTTTTGTGTGTGGTGTTGATGGTGGCGGTGGTTCCATAGGATAGACAGGCGATTGAAGGATCGACACATCCAGCACCGATCACTTCGCATGCCTTATCAGCCGCAGCCGCGATGAGGGGTAACCCTTCAGGGATACCAGTGGCGTCGGCAGCTTCTTTTGTGATGATTCCAATTTGGTCAGTTGGTTTTACGAGTTCGGGCAGCATTTCTTTACCGACGGGAACTGCCTGCCACTTCCAGTCTGTTTTTCCTGCCCAATCTTGTTTTTTATAATCGAACGGAATATAAGCTACCTGGCAGCCAACTGAATCTGCGATCCGACCGCAGAGTTTATAAGTCAGGTACCCAGACAGTTGGATGTATTTAGCCGTTTTTTGCCAGATTTCCGGCTGATTTTTCTGCAGCCAGTTTGATTCAGCTTCGGCTTGTAAGTATGCAACCGTTTCAGTCATCCCGGCGATTTTAAAGAGAAGACCCCATATTCCTCCAACAGGTTTCAATCCCGGGGTACGCCGCTGGTCAAGCCAGTGAATAGCTGGGCGTAATGGCTTGCCATCTTTATCCAGATTGATCAAGGTTGAACGTTGGGTGGTGAGTGCTACGCCGGCAATGGCCTCTTTTTTTACTTCAGGTTTCATCCATAAAGCCTGGCAAGCCTGGCAAACCGCTGACCAGTAAAGGTCAGGATCCTGTTCGGCCAACCCGGGTGCGGTGGAGTAATATGGCTCTATGGGCACCCTGGTCTTGGCGATCAGGTTCCCTTTCAAGTCAAAAACCAGAACGCGTACCGATTGTGTTCCATTATCAATCGCAAGGATCTGTTCGGCTGCCATTATTCCTCCAAGTTTTGACTCCATTTTTTGTCCGTCTGTTCAGCGCTCATATCCAGACCAAGTGTACCGCCGGGATTCATGATGTTGTGAGGATCGAAATGCTTTTTTAATGCCCGGATTACATCCATTTGTGCTGTGCCAATTTGACCTTCCAGCCAGGGGGAAGATTGTTTTCCGACCCCATGATGATGACTCAACGCAGCACCACTCTGTTGAATCCGGTCGAGTATTCCATATTGCAGCTCAAGGTACTCCTTTATTGTATTCATTTTTGCGATAAAAATGAAATACAGGTTGCCTCCCTGCGGGTAGGCATGGGAAAGATGGGTCATGCAAATCGTATTCGGGCGGGATTTGATGAATTCGCGCACGGTTTTATGGACGCTTTCCATTTGTGACCAGGTGACTGCGCATTCCAGGGTATCAAGCAGGATGCCAAAATCCTCTAGGTCTTCACGCATATATGGGTCGCGGAAACGACCTTTTTCCCAATTGGCTGTTACTTGTGCGAAGCTTAGGTCGAAAGCGCCATGCTTCATGCATATTTTTCGTAACTGCCGATTGACGTTTCGTGAGAACGTCTTTTCACCATCAGTGTGACCAAGCAGCAGGCATTTTTTCATGGGCTGGTAACCCAGAGCTTTGAGAACACTATCTGCCGGTGTTCCATCGATGTGATACAGTTTCATCGCCACATCAGTCTCCTCCGGGTCGGAAAGCCGAAAGACACTAGGAAAGCCAAATTCAGCTTGCATGATTTCCCGACAGGCTTCGCGGGCGGATTTCCAATCTTTAAACATATAACTGTAACGTTTGCGGTTTTTCGGCTGCCATCGGAAGATACGCAGGGTTACGTTTACCAGGACGCCAAATGCTCCTTCGCTGCCCATCATCACCTGGTCAAAGTCAGGTCCGACCGCACAGCGAGGATGCTCAAGAGTTTTTAGTACTCCAATGGGCGTCACATATTCCTGGGCAATAACAATATCTTCGATCTTGCCATAGTAGGTTGAATTCTGCCCTGCTCCCCGGGTGACCACCCAACCGCCTACACTTGAATACTCGAATGACTGGGGGAAATGACCGCAGGTGTAAGGTCTTTTAGCCCCCAGTTTTTCGGGAGCGTGGTTGAGAATATCTTCCAATTGCGGTCCGGTCATGCCAGCCTGAACGGTGACTGTCTGGTCAATTTCGTTGAAAGATACAACCTTATTCATGTGAACGCTCATATCCAATGCGATACCTGCTTTGACGGCTTCTGTGCCGCGGGTAACCGAAGAACCTGCGCCAAAGACGTAGACTGGAATGTGTTCCTGGTCGCAGAATGCGATTAATTTTTCGATCTCCTTTTGATCCCGCGGGCAAATGACAGCATCGGGGATATTTTCGATGATCTTTCTTCGCAGCCTCAGCGCATCGATCATGCCCCCGCCATAAGACCGTGAAATGCGGGCATAAAGGTCAGTTTTAACATTTTCTGCACCGAAGATTGACACGAAGGTATCCAGTTGTTGACTGGTGAGGGAGATTTTTTTCTCACCCTCGACTTTTTCCAAACCAAGTTCTACTGGAGTTTTTAGGTCTGCCTGGGAGAGGTGATAGCTTTCCATGAGGAGACGTACCAGCCCGCTATTGGGATGTTTGAAACCGGCATGGTCACCCCATTTGAACAAAGACCTGTACGTGCCATCAGGGGTGGTTTGATGAAACCAATTTGGTGTAAATTTTTGCTTTTTCATCATGGCTCCTTGTTAGAATCCTTGTGGAGATGGGGCATATGCCCTTGAATAAATTTGCTGGTAACGTGTCACTTCCTGTTCCCATTTGGCATCACTCCAAGCTAATTCCGGCTGGCAGATCGCACGGATTCTGGGGAGAATCTCACTCCCGCCACCAGGCAGCTGCATCCCAAGCCGTACGCGCCGTAGAAGAAGGTCATCCAGATGCTCCACAGCTCCACCGCGGGCTGCCCAGCGCAATTCCGACCAGAAATTTGGCAGTGGTCCGATCGGAAGATTTTCCTCTTTCTGCGCGTAATCCAGCATCTGGCTGGTTTCACTGCCATAACGGCCCAGTAAATAAAGAGTTTCCCCGGATAGTATTTCGTGTTCCTGATTAATTTCCGGGAGTCTGTTAAAATAGCGGATTTTCCTGGAAAGGTCGATCGGTCTGGGCAGGTATTTTGAAGCAGCAGCCAGTGCCTGTTCGGCCATGATGCGAAAAGTGGTTAATTTTCCGCCAGTGACCGAGATCAAGCCATCCTCATCCCAAACCACATGCGCCCGAGATTCCTTGGAGGGATCCGCGATTCCGGTGTTGATAACAGGACGCAAACCTGAAAAGGAAGAAATTACATCCTCCGGTTTGAGCATGGCGGATGGGAAGGTGGCGTTTCCAGCAGCCAGGATGTATTCAATTTCATCGGCGGTTGTGAAAGGTTCCCCGCTGTTGATTGCGAATTTGTGATCGAGGTCGGTAGTGCCGATCAACGAGACCCCTTCCCAGGGGACCGCGAACATGGCACGTCGATCTTTGGGATGGAGTAAGGTAACAGCGTGTTTGAGCGGTAGTCGGTCCCGGCTGAAGATCAGATGGGATCCTCGCAATTTGCGAAGCCGGGCAGGAGCATTGATCTGGCTCCTGACCTCATCACTCCAGGGACCGGTGGCATTAATCACAACCCGTGCTTTAATTTCAAGGCTGCTCATGCCCCTATCAGACCGGTCTGCCAGCACCACACCGCAAACCTTTCCTTCCGAATTCTTTATTAATTTCTCTGCAGCTGTGTAATTAAGGGCTATCCCTCCCATTACAGAAGTTTCCCGGATCATGCGGTAAACGAGACGGGCATCATCCATTTCTGCATCGTAGTATAAATACGCTTTTTCGAAAGCGATTTGATTTAGAATCGGGTAATTCTCGCGCAGTTTGTTCTTGTTAAGTTTTCTGTGATCCCACTTTGGCGCTAGAAGATCGTAAAGGATGACACCGATCGCAAATTGGGAGGATATTTTGCGGTCATCCGGGCAGGGCATGATAAACCCGAGTTTTGTCACAAGGTTTTGCGCTTCCCTCAGCATCCATTCGCGTTCGCGCACAGATTCACGGGTAACTGAGAATTGCTTATTACGAAGGTAACGGAATCCGCCATGCACCAGCTTGGAAGAGCGGCTGGAAGTCCCGCTGGCAAAATCACCAGCCTCCACCAACAAGGTGAGATACCCTTCTGCTACAGATCTGCGGAAAATTCCTGCCCCGGTTATCCCTCCGCCGATCACGATGACATCCCATGCCTGGTCAAGTTCAGACCAGGTTTTTTCCCTCCAGCCTCTTTCCCACATACAACCCTCCCGATAAATTATTCCTTTGCAGCCTGGCTCCAAAGGGTGATGCTATCTTCCATGACCCGCCGGGTGACTTCCTCTACCAGGAATGGATCATTGGAGAGAACGGCGGATAATAGTTTCTTATAAAAAGAGCGAGAATGATCGCGGTTCTGTTGCTTTTGAAAATAGATCAATCCCATCTTGCGATAGAGGTCACCGAATCCGTTCAGGATTAGTGTAAAGACCGGGTTTCCAGACAACCGGGTCAGCGTGCAATGCAGATCAAGGTCAAAATTGGTAAAATCTCCCGCTGTGTCAGGCACAATTTGAAGCGTTTCGAGCAGACGGATGGTCTCATTGAGGGAAGTCTGCATTGCCAGCCTGGTGTAAGTAGGAGCCAGCAGCAACCTGATCTGGAGCAGGTTGGGAACAAAATCTTTGGGTAATATCGATTGGTGGGTTGCGATTGCGTTAAGGATGAGCAGGTTGCCTTCACGCCAGTAATCCCTCACTCTCGTTGATTTTCCATGACGGATCTCGATCCAACCGTCACGAGAAAGACGCTGCAGCGCTTCACGCAGGGTGGGGCGGGTGACCCCCAATTGCAATGCCAGTTCTCGTTCGGGCGGCAGGTTGGTGTTGGAAGGAAATGTGCCATCAAGAATGGCTTCCACCAGGCGGTATTCGGTCAGATCAGCAGGTTTGGAAGGAGATTCCCAGGTTTTCATAAAATCGCCTTACTTGAATACTTGGTAAGAGGTCATACCAGTTATTCTCATTTTAGCAACTTTTTCATAAAATTCAAGCCCCAATGTGAAGTTATCCACAATGTTATGCGAAATCAATTCTCTTGATTACCGAAGATGTGGTGGTGGTCGAATAACGAAATCGATATATGGTGGTAGTGGAGAATTCGAAGGTGTGATTTGTGGAGAATCCCTCTATAATGGATGCATGAATTCAAACACAAGAAATTGGATAGCGCGTGTAATGATCGGCATCGTGGTCTTCTTTAACCTTGATGCTGCCTTCAGTTTTATGATCAAACCAGGTTTATATTCCCCCGGATTTGAACTTAATGGAGTACCCGGGCAGGCGATTATCCAGGGAATGGGAGTATTGTTCCTGATGTGGAATGTGCCTTACCTGGTTGCACTGTTGAACCCCGAACGACATTTTACGTCGCTAATTGAATCCGTGATAATGCAAGCCATCGGTGTCTGCGGTGAATCAATCATTTTGCTGATGTTGCAGGGCGAACATCCGTTGATTAAAGCCAGCACCCTGCGCTTTATTGTATTTGACGGAAGCGGGCTGGTGTTCCTGCTCCTCGGGTTATGGATAACCTGGAAGAATCGAAAAGCTCTATTGGTTAAATAGCTGTAATAAAAGGGGATTGATTTTTTCCCAATTGGGGAGTAGCACCATGGCACCGGCGTCGGTTGTCCAGGGGGTGATCATTTCCCGATCCAGGGTGTGCGCATCAAATCCGAAAATGGTTGAAAATATTGCAGCATAAGCCAGGCGCGGATAAACCCAGAAGGGAATATTGGTTTGCACGGACTGCAGTACTGCAACTGTGACAGCCGGGATTTTAGCCCACTTTGCCGGGTTTAGCATGTTTTTTATGGCTGCAATAATGACCATCTGACCACGCTGCTGGCGGAAGAAATCGTCGCTGCCGGCACGGTCGCGAACAAAACGAAGCGCCTGGGTGCCATCGAGATGATGAGGACCTGCTACCAAACCTGACATACCCACCGGCAGGTCAATATCCACTCCACCCATTGCATCGATGATTTTCTCAAAACCGTCAAACTTGATGCGAACCACGTAATTGACTTTTACGCCCAGGTTGGTTTCCACTACCTGGTCGGCACCTTTCATACCTGTGCTGGGTTCAGCCAGCTCGGCGAAATAGTGGGCGGTGTTGATGCGGTTCTCGCCATGCCCCGGCACTGTCACCCACAGGTCGCGGGGGATTGAAAGCATGGCAACCTGCGGTAAGAACGGCGGCAGTGAGGTTAATATCATCGTGTCGCTGCGACCGGTCCAGGTACCTTCGGGAGGGCGGTCAATACCCAGGATGAGCACCGTGGTCCGGAAGGGGGTAAAAAACAATAGGAAAACCAAAAACACTAGCAGCCACCAGCCCCAGCCTTTTTTCTTTTTCGATTCAATTAATGGTGATTGTTTCTCCAGGTCAGATCGGGAGATGATCAAATTTTCATTCATTATTAAAATTTTACGGCAACAGGCAGCAAATGTCACCCTTTTAATGAGAAAGGATTAATGTGCAAGAAATGTGAAACGCACAAGATTTTCCTCGAAAAGTCTCAGAGATTGATTCGCCTATTTGTTGGTTCGGTGCATTGGTCCACCAGTTCTTCGGGAGAGAGGGATTTGCGGGCTGCATCGCGGAAATTATTGACACCGGCAAAAAATTCACGCATGAGCACAAGGGACAGGTATTGCCCCTTTCTCGACAGGCGATATTCCTTGTCCTTAAAAGCCCCCAGCAGATGCAAGAATGCCATCTCGATTGGAAGGTTAAAATAAAGATTTCGTTTGAAAGTTTTTTGAAACCTGCCGGGTGAAAATTTCATCCCGAAAAGGTTCATCAGGAACCAGTAGCGCATCCTCGGGAAAAGCCTGTATTCCTGTCTGGCGTTGACCGGGGAGTTGCCCTGAATGATTTCTTCTCCGTATTCCCTGGTGGAAAAGGTATTAACATACAGGTTTCCGTGGATAAAGCTGAATGAGCCGGAGCCGATGCCAACATAGTCTTCGCTGTCAACAATGTATTCATCAATCAACCCAGTGGCTTTGCGGACGAAGGTCCAGGCAGAAAGCTGGTGGAACTCATCGGCAAGGGCGTCATTGATGATGTTGAAAAACTGCCACTCATTGTCGTGGGTGAGTTTTCCGACACTGTTGGCCATCGATTTTTCCACCGAACGGGAACTCATGAGCGGGTAAAAGGTAACCTGCTGCGCCCCGGAATCGACGACCATCTCCAGGTCTCGCTTGAGACTTTCCGCTGTCTGATTAGGGAAATTAAAAATCATGTCCACGTTGAGGGATTCAAAATGCGGAGCGGCATTGCGTATCCGCTCCAGGATTTCCTCCCCTGTGCCAAATTTTGCCAGGCGGTTCATCTGGCCAAGCAATGAATCATCAAAGCTCTGCACACCTACTGAAAGCCGCTGAATCCGGTTTTCGAGCTGATCAACATAGGCGGGGACCAGGTGATTTGGGTTGGTTTCGCAGGAGACCTCGGTGATCGGAAAAAGTGATCTTGCCAGGTCAATGGTTTGGACCAATTCATCCAACATGATGGTAGGCGTGCCTCCGCCAAAGTAGAGGGTTTTGAATTGATAGCCCAGGTCAGCTACCATCTTCATTTCAGTGCGTAAAGCAGAAAAATAGGTGCGGGTGTTCCCTTCTTTGAAGACGAAACGGTTAAATGAGCAATACGGGCACAGGCTTTCGCAATATGGAACGTGGGCGTATAAAGTGTAATCCTTACCGCTGATGGGACTGGGAAGCGAGATCCGAGCGGCCGGCTTGAGGGTAAGGTACTGCTTTGTCTGCGTCTTCAGGTAGGCGGTGAGTAGTCTTTCAGCGGTAACGATGGGAGGATTGAATAATCGGGTAGGGGGCATGGGAGGGTTTCGCGATTGAGATTGACTCAAACAGGACTGATTTTATCATATTAATGTATCCCCGCTGGAAAACAAGCGGAGACTCGCTAGGAACGCTTGGGGCGCGATACCTTCGGTGACGAGCAACCGAGGGCTTGGGGCTCGAACCTACGGACCTTCGCGTTGCACCCTGAAAGGGCACGGATCAGAAAAGCCACCCGTATGGGTGGCTTAAAATAGGTGGGCGCGATAGGGCTCGAACCTACGGACCTCACGGATGTGAACCGTGCGCTCTAACCAACTGAGCTACGCGCCCAAATGAAATTGTTAAGTTACGAAAGCGCTCTAACCAACAGCCCTTTGCAGGGTCTACGAAGCTACGCGCCCAAATGAAATTGTTAAGTTACGAAAGCGCTCTAACCAACAGCCC
>CAZAAJ010000010.1:27980-39717 GCA_964483135.1 uncultured Anaerolinea sp.
TTTGCAGGGTCTACGAAGCTACGCGCCCAAATGAAATTGTCAAGTAACCGTGCGCTCTAACCAACAGCCCTTTGCTGGGTCTGCGAAGCTACGCGCCTAAATGAGGATTGAGATTATAGCAGAGGAAATCACGCGTTGCAAGGATAAAAAATTGATAAAAAATTGGGGAATATCATCCAAAAACTGGTGATTAAACTCCCAATTCACTTGAAGTTGGCGGTTTTTTCCATTAAACTACTATCATGAGAAATGACCCCCAGCAATGGGAACAATTGAAGTTTCACCGCACAGCATCGTATTTGTTGAAAGGAGTATGGGATGAAATATAAATACCTGGGGAAAGAATACAACCGCCCGGACGCGATCAATAAGGTCACCGGTCAGGCGGTTTACCTTGACGATGTTAGGCTGCCCGACATGCTGCATGCTGCCATCCTGCGTCCGGATTACGCGCACGCAAAGATCAAAAAAATCGAAACAAAAGAGGCTGAAAAAATGCCAGGTGTGGTGGCGGTTGTCACCGGAAAAGGCTGTACATTCCGTTATGGCGATAATATCAAGGACCAACAGCCCATGGCGATCGACAAGGTACGCCATATTGGCGAACCCGTGGCAGCCGTGGTGGCTGATACCCTGATTCATGCGAATGATGCCCTGGCGAAGATTAAAGTGACTTATGAGCCGCTTCCGGTTTTAATCGATGCACGTGATGCCATCAAACCTGGCGCAGTACTGGTGCATGAAGATAATGGGGAATACTGGCATCTGCCGACCTTGAAACCAAAAAAGAAGACCAATATTGCCCATGAGTATCACCTGGTTAAAGGTAAAGGAGAAAAAGGTTTCGAAGACGCAGAAGTGATCGTGGAAGGTGAGTTCAACTATCCACTGGCTTCATGTGCAGCTCTTGAACCCCACGGCAGCATCGTTTGGTTTAAAACTGACAAGACCATCGAAGTGTGGTCGTCCTCCATTTGTCCCTTCATCATCCGCGAGGACCTTGCAGGATCGTATGGACTGCCGGTGGGGGATGTGCGAGTTCACACCCCGGAAATCGGCGGCTGCTTTGGCTATAAATCCGATATCACAGTTGAACAAACCATTGCCTGGATCGCGAGTTTCGTCCCGGGACGTCCGGTCAAGTGGATAGCCACCCGGCAGGAAGATTTTACCTCCACGTTAATTGCTCATGGTATCCGTACAAAAATGAAGATCGGCGCCAAAAAGAATGGCAAACTGGTAGCGATAAAAAGTGAACTGCTTCACACAACCGGTGCATTTGCAGATACAGGTGTAAATATCACCATTGCCTCCACGCATAATTCCACCGGACCCTATGAGTTTGAACACTGCGACCTGACCGGATACACCGTGTACGCCAACACCCCTCCGGTCGGGGCATACCGTGGCTACGGTCACCAGGAATCGCAACTGGCCACAGAACGAATGATGGACATGCTTGCTCGTAAACTTAAAATGGATCCGTTCGACCTTCGCAGTATTAACCTGTTGACCGAGGGTAAGGTGAATGCAGTTGGTGAACGCATGTGGAAAACCCACGGTGATATTACAAAGTGTGTAGATATCATTCGTAAATCTGTTTTCAGCACCCCCAAGCCAAAAGAGGATGAGAATTACTATTACGGCCGCGGCGTAGCCACGGTGATGAAATCCCCCAAGGGAGCACCCTTCTCAACCAAGGGCTGCTATATGAAGATGAATATTGATGGCAGCGTTTCGGTAAACATGGGCGGCGCAGAGGTTGGCCAGGGATTACGCACCATTGTAAGGCAGATCGCCGCGGAAGCCCTCAAGATCGACCCCGAGCGCGTCAGGGTATACAACGAGATCGACACGCAATTCTCACCCTATGAGTGGCAGACGATCGGTTCTATGTTCACCACGCAGGGCGGCCGGGCGATCGTACGCGCGGCGGATAAACTCATCGCGATCCTTAAGAACAATGCAGCCCAGGTTCTCAAAACAGATGTGGATTACCTGGAATATGATGGAGATTTTGTCTACTTGAGAAATGACCCGGACATCCGCGTGGCAGTGAAGGACATCAACCGCGGATACATCACCGAGGATGGCATTACCATTGGAGAAATGGCTCAGTCAGTTTCTGATGCGCGCTTGCCTCGATATTCCAATCCTGATAAAAACGGACAGGGTAGTATCGGTGTTTCCTACACCTTTGGTGCCACAGCTGCTGAGATCCGCGTCGAGAAGAAGACCGGCAAGGTCATCGTTGATCATTTTGCTTCTGCCTTTGATATCGGGCAGGTGATCAACCCGAAGCAGGCACGCGGTTCCGTCACCGGCGGTGTGCTGATGGCAATAGGTGCAGCGCTTCATGAGAAACTGGAGATTGATGAAAATGGCAAGATCCTCAATCCGCATTACTTCAAATACCATCTACCCACTTATAAGGATGCACCCAGGCAATCGGTTGACTTCGTTGAAACCCCTGATGCAGTTGGTCCTTTTGGCGCACGCGGTGTGGGTGAGCACTCCGTGATCGGGCCGGCACCGGCAATTTTGAACGCAATCCGTGATGCGATTGGCGTGGATTTCTTCGAGATCCCTGTAACCCCCGACATGGTGAAAACAGCCCTTCAATCCAGGCAGGAGAAATAAGATGATCGAGAAGATTAGTTTTACTGTAAATCAAAAACCTGTAACGGTTGAAGTCGAACCGGAGATGCTAGTGGTGGATATGTTGCGTGAGGTACTTAATCTCACCGGTACTAAACGCGGCTGCGACAACTCTACCTGCGGAACTTGCACCATTCTTTTGAATGGTAAGGCCACTAAAAGCTGCAACCTGGCGGTAAAAAAGGTCGCAGGGGCTGAAATAACTACCATTGAAGGATTGGCAAAAGGAATCACGCTTCATCCGGTGCAGAAATCGATTTCTGAATCCGGTGCCATCCAATGCGGTTTCTGTACACCTGGCATCGTAATGGAACTGGTGGGACTTTTCGAAGGCAATCCTGATGCCAGCCAGGTGGAAATTGAGAGCGCTTTGAACAAACACCTGTGCCGTTGTACGGGATACGAGCCGATCAGAGATGGCGCCTTGATGGCGCAAAAACTGATCAAAGATCGCAAGTGATACAAATGAATCCCCTGAACATCCAGGGGATTCATTTATCCAAACCTTCCGGTGATGTAATCCTGGGTACGCTTGTCTTTCGGTTTCAGGAACATATCCTGACCGGTTGAGTATTCGATGATCTCCCCCATCAGGAAAAAGGCAGCATAATCTGCCATGCGTGCCCCCTGCTGGATGTTATGGGGGACAAGAATAATGGTGTATTTCTCTTTTAATTCGGATAATTGAGATTCGATTTTAGAGGTGGATACCGGATCGAGAGCCGAAGTCGGCTCATCCAGCATGATCACTTCCGGTTCCAGGGCAAGCACACGCGCGAGGCAGAGCCGCTGCTGCTGCCCGCCAGAAAGGGCAAACCCGGAATCTCCAAGGCGATCGTAGACTTCTTCCCACAAGACCGCATTCCTTAATGCCGTTTCAACAGCTTCATCCAGTTTTTTTTGGTCCGTTTCGCCAGCCATTTTCAAACCATAAGCGACATTTTCATGTATCGAAAGAGGAAGGGGCACAGGACGCGAAAACACCATTCCAACCTTCCGGCGTAAAGAAATCGCATCCAGAGACTTATCCAGAATATTCACTCCATTAAAAAGTACTTCGCCTTTCATTTCCTGTACGTCCGCGAGATCATTTAATCGATTTAAGACGCGCAAGAAAGTGGATTTACCACCCCCGGCAGGTCCAAACAGCACGGTGATCGAATTTGCCTCGATTTCCAAATCGATATGACGAAGACTCTCGTTATTATCCGAGTAACGGACTGATAGATCACGGACAATGAATTTCTTCATCGCTTACCATTGCCTTTTTGAGCGTGCCCGGTTGCGGATAAATGTTGCGATCAGATTCATGCCCAAGACAAAGATCAGTAAGACCAGTACGGTACCATATTGAATCGAGATGGGCATACCAGGCACCTGTGTGGAGATGACGAAAATATGATAAGGCAGCGCCATCGTTGCGTCCATCGGAGAGTTTGGGAGCGTGGGCAGGAAGAACGTTGCTCCAGTGAAAAGGATAGGGGCAGTTTCTCCGGCAGCGCGTTCCAGCCCGAGGATGATACCGGTGATGATTCCTGGTAGACCCTGGGGTAAAATCACCCGCCAGATCGTCTGCCAGCGGCTTGCACCTAACGAGGTGCTGACCACGCGGAATGAATTTGGCACACTGCGCAAAGCTTCTTCGGTCGTGCTGATGATCACCGGTAACGTCATAATCGAAAGCGTCAGGCTGGCAGAAAGGATGCTGGTACCGAATTTTAGGAAGAGTACGAATAACCCCAATCCAAAAAGTCCGTAAACCACTGATGGGATCCCTGCCAGGTTGATGATGGCAATTCGGATCAGGCGTGTGAGCGCGTTATCTTTTGCATACTCGGCGATGTAAATCCCGGCAGCGACTCCTAATGGAATCGAAAAAACTGCAGTGCCCAACGTGAGATATAGCGTTCCTACAATAGCCGGCATAATCCCGCCGGCTTTCATACCGTCACTTGGCGCTATTGTGAGGAATTGCCAACTAAGAGCCGGAGAACCCTTGAGGATAATGAAGAGAATCAATCCGATGATAGGTAACACAGTTAAAACTGTAATGGCTCTTAGGAGGTTGAACCCTAAAACCTGGACGACCTTACTTTTCATGCGGCTATTTTCAGAAAGGGTCATGACAGTATCCTTTCTGCCCGCTTCCGTTGCCGAGTGCTAAAAGAACTGGCAACTATGTTGATAACGAGGGATAACAGGAAAAGGATAATCCCAATGAGGAAAAGCACTTGATAATGTGCACTGCCAGTCGCAACTTCCCCCATTTCAGATGCAATAGTTGCCGTCATGGTACGCACCGGACGGAAAATGGAATCCAGGCGAGACGGCATCACGGCGGCGTTACCGGTGACCATCATCACGGCCATAGTTTCACCCAGCGATCGACCTATCCCCAGCATGACCGCGGTGAGGATGCCCGTCTTCGCTGCAGGAACTGTGATTCCCCAAATTGCTTGCCATTGAGTGGCACCCAACGCAAGCCCTGCCTGTCGATATGCCGCAGGAACAGTGTTGAGGGCTTCCTCAGCCACCGAAACAATAGTGGGGATCGAAATCAACCCTAATAAAATCGCCCCCGTAAAAGCAATTAACCCGGTTGGCAGGTCAAGAAATTTACGCAGGAAAGGCACCATCACAAGGATGCCGATAAATCCCAGTACAACTGATGGAATGCCGGCCAGAATTTCAATGATGGGTTTCAACACCACCTTGGCCCAGTTCGGTGCCACCTCTGAGAGAAAAATGGCGGTGCCAAGCCCGAATGGGATGGCGATCAATGTGGCGGTGATGGTGACAAGCAATGTGCCCAGGATGAGGGGAAGCAGCCCAAAATAACCTTCAATTGGATACCAGCGCGGTTGAACCAGGCTCTTCAGATCCACATTCCACAAGGCAGGCAAGCCTTCGCGCAGCAGGAAGAATAGGATCAATGCAACGAAAAGAATGCTGGAGTAACCACTAATCTTGATTACCCCGGAGATTACAACATCACCCGGTCGCGATGTTGACTTCATTTTAGTACCTCCACAATGGGTACAAATCCGAGTGAGGTAACGATTTTCTGCGCATCGGAAGTCATGATCCAGTCGAGATAAGTTTTTAACTCACCAGTTGGGGGCTTCTGTGTATACATATAAAGATTTCTTGAGATGGGATAACTGCCATTTGAGACTGATTCCGCAGATGGAATGACGAAATTGGTTGGTGAATCTTTCGGTGCGAGAGCAACCATTTTCACTTCGGAGGTGACATAACCGAGACCGTCGTATCCGATGGCATTCGGGTTATCGCGTACTTCCGAAATGATTCCTTCAGATGAGGGAAGCAGTAGTGTATCAGCTGTAAAAATCGTTTTATCATCTTTGTTTCCCAATCTAATCACGCTTTCCAGGAAGAACACATGCGTTCCTGAGTTCGTTTCACGGGATAAACAAACGATGGGGCGATCTTCGCCACCGACTTCATTCCAATTGGTGACCTCACCGCGATAAATTGCTGAAAGCTGCTGAAGGGTCAGGTGACCTACCGGGTTTTCCGGGTTCACGATGATGGCAATTGCGTCACGGGCAATCACAAATTCCTGGGGATCGAGCCCATTCGTCTTGGCTGCTGCCAATTCTTCAGGTTTGATTTGACGGGAGGCATTCGCCAGAGGGATTGAGCCATTGATCAGTGCTGTGAGTCCGGTTCCGGACCCGCCGCCTGAGACTGAAATACTCACTTCCGGGTGAATCTTCTGGTATGCTTCAGCCCATGCCAATGCCAGGTTAACGATGGTATCGGAACCCTTGTTTTCGATATAAGAAGTAGAAACAGAATTTTGAGCGGAGGACGAATTATTAGAGGAGCATGCTTGTAGTAGTAAACAACAAATAAAAAGGGGAAGCCAAATTTTCCGCATGGTAGCAATTATATTCGATAGAATCAAATCGATGGCATCTTTTTTTCGATGGCATCTTTTTCGATGGCATCTTTAATGGCGTTTATTCGATTGTAAAGAAATAGTCTGTTAACTACATTTTTACAAAGAGATTATCCCTGATTGTCACATGATGGAAATTGGTTGGGGTATAATCCATAGTCGCTAAATTCACACAAGGATATGATTATGGACTACGGGACGATCCAACAGGTTGATATTGACGCTCAAATGCGCTCAGCTTACCTAGATTACGCAATGAGCGTAATCGTTGCGCGCGCTTTGCCGGATGCCCGGGACGGGCTAAAACCGGTGCATCGCCGTATCCTTTTTGCCATGCATGATATGGGTATCCGGTCCAATTCGGGATTTAAGAAATCAGCCCGTATTGTTGGAGAAGTACTGGGGAAGTACCATCCGCATGGCGATTCGGCAGTTTACGATGCCATGGCGCGAATGGCGCAGGATTTTTCCATGCGGTATTTACTTATCGATGGTCAGGGGAATTTCGGTTCCATTGATGGCGATCCCCCGGCAGCAATGCGTTATACAGAAGCTCGCTTGCATGCTCATGCCGAGGAGATCCTTGCAGATATCGATAAGGATACAGTTGATTTTGTTGGAAACTTCGATGATTCGCTCAAAGAACCAACGGTTCTGCCTTCGCGGTTGCCAAACCTGCTCTTGAACGGTTCCTCAGGTATTGCTGTAGGTATGGCTACCAGCATCCCTCCTCATAATCTGCGGGAATTGTCAGGAGCGATTGGTTACCTGATCGATCATTACGATGGCATCGACGAGATTTCGATTGATGAGTTAATGAAGTTCGTACAAGGCCCGGATTTTCCGACCGGTGGGGTGATCGTTGGGCGGGAGAGCATTTTACAAGCTTACAGTACCGGGCGGGGACGGCTGGTTGTGCGTGGAATGGCTCATATTGAAGAAATGAAGGGCAACCGCAATCAGATAGTCATCACTGAAATTCCTTACCAGGTGAACAAGACCAACCTGATCGAAAGAATCGCAGACCTGGCACGAACTGGAAAGATCGACGCCATCAGCGATCTGCGGGATGAATCAGACAGGCGCGGCATGAGTATAGTAATCGAACTCAGGAGGGGAGCCCAGGCAAAACAGGTACTCAACCAGCTTTACAAATTTACACCTTTGCAATCTACTTTTTCTGTCCATTTGCTGGCTTTGGTGGGTGGCGAGCCGCGATTGCTTTCACTAAAACGAGCGCTGCAGATTTATATCGAACACCGCCGTGAAATTGTGACCCGCCGATCAAAATTCGAACTTGAAAAAGCCCAGGCCAGGGCACACATCCTGGATGGTTTGTTGATTGCACTCGCGAATCTCGATGAGGTTATCCGGACGATACGAGAATCTAAAGATGCTGATGTTGCCAAAGAAAGGTTGATGAACCGGTTCAAACTATCCGACCTCCAAGCCCAGGCGATACTGGATATGCAGCTGCGCAGGCTCGCTGCATTGGAACGGCAGAAAATCGAAGATGAGTACAAAGAAGTAATGGCGCGCATTGCCTTTCTTGAAGATTTGCTTACTCATCCGAAGAAGATCCTTGAAGTCATCCGCGAAGATATCAATTCGCTAACTGCGAAATACGGTGATGAACGCCGTACTCGAATTGTCCTTGAAACTCATGAGGAATTGAAAGAGGAGGATTTTGTCACGGATGAAAGTGTTTTGATCACATTTACTGACAAAGGATACATCAAACGGGTGGCAGCAAGCTTGTATCGTACTCAAAACCGTGGCGGCCGGGGAGTATCCGGGCAGACAATGCGGGAGGAAGATGAAGTGATCCTTTTAGTGCCAGCCCGCACGCTACACACGGTCTTGTTCTTCTCAGACCGCGGCAAGGTGTATTCCGAAAAAGTCTACCAGATTCCGGATGCCAACCGCACGGATCGGGGAATCCCAGTGGTGAATGTGCTTTCGCTGGACTCTGGTGAACGGATCACCGCAGCAGTGTCAGTACCTAATTTTGAAAATGGTTCCTATTTTACGATGGCTACGCTGGCTGGTCGGATCAAACGTGTAGCGTTATCGGAGTTTGCCAGTGTACGTCCTTCAGGATTGATCGCAATGTCATTGGATGAAGGGGACGAGTTGGGATGGGTCCGGCTGACCACTGGTAATAACGATATTATCCTGGTAACCAGGCAAGGGCAAGCGTTGCGCATAGCAGAAAAAGCAGTACGCAGTATGGGCCGTCAGGGGGCAGGGGTAAGCGGTATCAAGCTTAAGGGGAATGACCAGGTGGCGTCAATGGATGTGGTCGAACCCAACGGCAAGCTATTGGTTGTCACTGAATATGGTTACGGAAAACGCACCAACCTAGAGGGGTACCCTGTAAAGGGGCGTGCTACCGGTGGTGTGGCAACGATTGATCTGAAAAATCTCGAAAAGATTGGGTCAATTGCAGCAGCCCGGGTTGTGCAGGATGATGATGAAGTGACGATGATCTCCGCCAGTGGCGTGTTACTCCGCTTAAAGGTGAAGGACATTTCCATGAGTGGGCGAGCCACCCGGGGTTATCGCGTTATGGATCTGGATAAAGATGATTTCGTGGCTTCAGTTGCCCGTATTTCGGCAGCAGACCTGGTTAAAGCAGATTCGAAGTAAACAAATAAAAACAGCAGAGTTACTCTGCTGTTTTTGTCTAAAAAATTTATTATAAAGGTATTGCCACTTTTTGAAAAACGATCAAAACGAAAATACCCAGGATTGCTACCATCAAGAAAAGGAATAATGAGATGATAAATCGCTGCGGCGCTGTCATCCCCAAGAAATCTCCTTGCCTAATTGGTCGTTCCGGTTTTTCGGGTTTGGTGTCGAGTGGGTCTTCTTCATAAAACGAGGGACCAGCAGAATTACGTAGATCGTCCAGCATCATTTACCTCCGGTTATAACAGTTTCTATAGGGCGTAAATGTACATCGCCCGCAGTAAAATCTTGTTCAAGCCCATTTTCAAGGATCAAGACAAGATTTCCATTTGTGTCAATCCCTTTTACAGTACCTATTATAGATGTTTTTTGAGAATCTTCAATGCGAACAGCCCTGCCTTTAAAAGCCAGGTGTTTTTGCCATTCTTCAAAAAAAAGGGTTGTCCCTAATTGTTTTCTCCAGGAAGCAAGTGAATTTAGGAGATTGGTTAAGAATTCCAGGCGGTCAACGGGATGCCCCAATTCGTCTTCAAGGCAGGTAGCCGGGAATAGTTGATTGCCAGAAGGAGGAAATGAGCCGCGCGAAATGTTTATGCCGATGCCCAGGACAAGACCTGCAATAATTTCTCCAGACCAGACTGCTTCAACCAAAATACCTGCTGTTTTTTTTGTTGATATAAGCACATCGTTGGGCCACTTAATTTCAGCGTTCATCCCGAGCCTGGAATGGAGCACATCCCAAAGTGCCAATCCACACAACGGTGCGAACAACGCCAGTTTTTGGATTTCAGAGGGGGATGGATGTAAGATGACGCTCAAGGCGAGAGAGGAACCAGGATTAGTTACCCACCGGCGAGAAAATCTGCCGCGGCCTTTGGTTTGTTCATCTGCCAAGACTAATGCAAAATCTGGTGCGCCAGCCTCTGCCCAAGATTGGGCTTCATCATTGGTGGAGCCGATAGTGCTAAAGTATCTGAATTCTTTGACAGACGTGCCTTTAATCGCCTGTGCTAATAATAATTTATCCATCTCCTTATTTTAAACGAAATGAGCGGGTTCCCGCCGCTCATTTTTTTGTAAACCTATGACAACTACCAATAAAGGTAGGGTTTACTCAGCTTTGATCTTGATCGATTTCGGTTTGGCTTCTTCAGCCTTAGGAATACGTACCGTTAGCAGACCCAACTTCATGGCAGCATCGATCTTGTCGTGTTTTACTGGTTCGTTGAATTCGATGGCACGGCTGAACTTGCCAACCGGCAGTTCGGTGAAGAAGTACTCGTCGCCTTCAACACGCTTATCAGCATATTCACCGGAAATAGTGAGGATACCGTTGTTGAACTGGATGTCAACATCTTCGGTGGTCAGACCGGGCAGCATGGCGTTTAGAATGTACTCATCACCAGTGGCAGAGAGGTCCATTGGGAACGACATCACCCGCTCGCGGTCGAAGGAATTCTCGATCATTTGGCGCATAAAGCGCTTTCGGGCTTCGATCTGTGGGTTAGAAAAGTAGTAAGTCATTTTGTTCCTCCAATAAGTTTTTAATCTTGATTGAATTTTAGGCTCACCCTGTTGGAAGGAAATAAACAAATCGTAAGAAGCATATAAGAATCGGGCTAAAATGAGTTATGGTATTATCTGAGCAAGAGGAAAAGTATGGACGACAAGATCACGATTATTGAGGGGCCAACCCCGGAATTCGAGAGCGTGGATGATGGTTGGGCTTTGGGACTAAATGAAAGCCCTGCGCTCTATTCCATGGCGTTAACCAGGCTGCGGACTTTCAACGGACCAGCCCTTGTGGAACGCTGCCATCGCATGTGGACTAAGAATGAACCGATCTTTTTACATTACCGCAATCGGCTGGGTCTTGAAGAAAGGGTCCCGATCCTCGCTGCCCGCGCCAGTGAAACCGAAGAAGGACAGGTTCTATTTCTTTGGATCAGGCGGGATGTGGATGATGTAGCAAACGATCCCCGTGAAGATGCAAATTAAACATACGCGCCATTAAAGCGATAAACACCTGGGTGAGGGGGGCACCCAAGTGTTTATCAATTATTATTATACAGGTTTGAAAAATAAAATCAATAGATTTAAGTTAAGAGTTTGTTAATTCCGTTCGGAGAGAATCGGATGCTGTCATTTCAAAGGGGCTCTCCATCTTCTAGACTTTACATCTGTTATTGGGGATCGCCACGCTTTGCTCGCGGCACTTGCACCTGCTGCACGTGCAGTTGTGACAGGCCAAGGAAGTGCCCCACGAATTTTGTGCCCCCTCGCGCCGTTTGCACCCCAGTGGTCTTCCGGGGAAGCAGTTTTTGAGAAAGAGGCGGGAGGGACTCGAATATCATCCCCTCAATGGGGACTCTCAACCTATTCTTTGATTTATTATAAAGAAAGTGCCCCGGGAGGGACTCGAATATCATCCCCTCAATGGGGACTCTCAACCTATTCTTTGAT
>CAZAAJ010000010.1:39817-45001 GCA_964483135.1 uncultured Anaerolinea sp.
TTATTATAAAGAAAGTGCCCCGGGAGGGACTCGAACTCTCAACCTAAGCGTTAGGAGTGCTTTGCTCTATCCTATTGAGCTACCGGGGCATTCACGCGTATTATAGCATAGGCAAAAGCGCCTGGATAATGGAGGGGGTGAAGTTTCAGAAACTTAATTTATTGCTAATTTCTAGGCTCTACTGGCTCAAACACAATGATCGGAATATGGCGGGAAGTCATCTCCTTATAGTGCAGGTAATCGGGGTGACGGTTCACTGCATTTATCCATAAACGATCATATTCTTCCCCTTCAGTTTCCCGTGCAAGTACAGCAAGTTCATGTCCTCCCACTTCGATCGTCAATTCTGGTTTCTGCTTAAGGTTGTAGTACCACGCGGCATTCTTCTCCTGTCCCCAGTTAGAGCCAATCACATAATAACCATCAGCCACGGGAAAATAAGCAATGGGAGTGGTATGGAGTTTCCCGGTTTTCCGTCCGACTGTATGCATCAATAAAATAGTCTGGCTGCCCAACTTGGCACCAATTTTCCCTTTACTGGTATGAATCAGGAATGAATTAATTCCCATAAAAAGTTGTAAGAATTTTTTATTCATTTTTCACCATGGATAGATAGTACCCTGGCAATCATAGAAATAGATAAGAGTTCCCACTAACTTTTTGTGACATTAACAATTACGATTTTTCACAGGCCATTCCTTATCAGCAGCACCTTGTCGGCATACTGGTATTCCACATCGAAAGGGCCATAATGCTTGAGGGCTTCACGGATATCCCCGTATCTTTCTATCAACCCGGCCAGCATGCGAACGCCATAATCGACATTGAATGCAGGATCCTTCAACTCCTGGATAGTAGGACGATTGGAGAAACAGGGTCCATTGATACATTGAAAAGTTGAGGCGATCCCATCACGCGGCATTACCTGCATTAACCCGACTGCGCCGGACCCCGACAATATTTCCGGCTGACCGCCGCTTTCCTGCAGCATGATGGATGCGATCAGGAGTGGGTCAATAGTATATTTTTTGGAAGCTTCTTCGATCAAACCGCACCACGACACAGTTTTTTGGGGGTAACGATCATAAAATTCGCAACTTTCTGATGAATTTGAAATTTTTACCTCTTCAGTGGCAGCGTTGACGGGCAGGGGGGACAACACCAATTTGCTCAATCCCACAAGTGTAAAGGCACCAACAATAATTCCAGGGATAATTGCTTTCTGAATCGCATTCATGGCTTCTCTCCATATAGAATATTTATTCTATAATAGCACGAATGTTCTATAATTACAAGCAAGAAAAATGGCGTCGATTTCTGACGCCATTCTGATATTTACCTTTCCATGCTGACAACCTGGTGCTCCCACTTATGCCAGCCGTTGAATTTCTCTATGAGAATCTTTTTCCCTTCACCGGGGCATTTTTCACCCATCAGCTCAAGATCTGCATCCACCATGATCTTGACAAGTTCATGGAACTTGACCTTTGGCTGCCAGCCAAGTTGTTTTTTCGCTTTGGAGGGATCGCCAAGCAGGTAATCCACTTCGGTCGGGCGGAAGTATCGCGGGTCGATTTCCACGTATTTTTTATAATCCATGCCGGCATAACCGAAAGCTTCATCCAGGAATTCCCGTGGACTGTGCGACTCTCCAGTGGCGACAACGAAATCATCTGCCTGGTCCTGTTGAAGCATGCTCCACATGGCTTCTACATATTCGGGGGCATACCCCCAGTCACGTTTGGAATCCAGGTTGCCCATGTATAACTTGTGTTGTTTGCCGGTTTTAATGGCCGCAACTGCCCGGGTGATTTTACGGGTGACAAAGGTTTCCCCACGGCGGGGTGATTCATGGTTAAAGAGGATGCCGTTGGTGGCAAACATTTTGTAGCCTTCGCGGTAATTTCGTGTTACCCAATAGGAATACACTTTCGCAGCAGCATAGGGACTGCGTGGTTCAAATGGTGTCAATTCATTTTGCGGTGGTTTGGCAGCGCCAAACATTTCGCTGGAAGACGCCTGGTAGAATCTTTCCGGAAAGCCGCTGCGGCGGATGGCTTCAAGGATGCGGATCGTCCCCAGCCCGGTGATATCCCCGGTATATTCAGGCATATCAAAACTAACCCGAACATGGCTTTGCGCTGCCAGGTTGTAAATCTCATCAGGGCGTACGTTATAGATTACATCCATCAAGCTTTCGATGATGGAGATATCACCATAATGCAGGAATAATTTCACCTCTTCGCCATTTCGATGGGGGTCGTGATAGAGATGATCAATTCGCCGTGTGTTGAAGGTGCTCGCGCGTCGGATAATGCCATGGACTTCGTACCCCTTTGAGAGCAATAGTTCAGCCAGATACGAACCATCCTGTCCGGTAATGCCGGTTATCAATGCTTTTTTCATATTCACTCTCCAAACAGATATGCAGCCGAAGGCTGCGTTCTTTGCCTATTATAGTAGACAAATGGACAATTTATAGAATTAAAAAAAGGCTGGTGAAAGCACCAGCCTTTTGAGGAGCGATTGGTTATTTCTTCTTGAAAATGATCTCTTTCTTCTCATCGTCGAAATTGACTAAAACGGTATCTTTTTCTTTGTAATCTCCGGAAAGCAATCCCATTGAAAGCGGGCTTTCAACATACTTCTGGATGGCTCTTTTCAAGGGTCGTGCACCGAAAGATTGATCATAGCCAACCGTCGCCAGCCAATCACGGGCTTGTTGGGATAGTTCGATGGAAAGGCCGTGTTCTTCAAGGCGTACGCGGACCTCCTTCATTTGCAGGTCGACAATTTGCATCATTTGTTCCTTGGTCAACCCTGAGAACATGATGATCTCATCAATCCGGTTCAAGAATTCCGGCCGGAAGGTACTCTTCAAGGCTTTCTCGATCTTTTCATGAGCCTGACGGTCTTCTGGAGAGTCCGTTTTCTGCAGGAAACCAAGGCTGCCATTCTGACGAACGAATTCAGTTCCAAGGTTACTGGTCATGATGAGTACAGTATTGCGGAAATCGACCACCCGCCCCTGTCCATCGGTTAGGCGGCCGTCATCGAGGATTTGCAGCAGAGCGTTCCAAACCTCGGGGTGGGCTTTCTCGATCTCGTCGAAAAGGATCACGCGGTACGGACGCCGCCGTACAGCCTCTGTTAATTGACCGCCTTCCTCATAGCCAACATAGCCGGGAGGAGCGCCGAAGAGGCGTGAGACTGTATGCTGTTCATGGTATTCGCTCATATCCATGCGAACAAGGGCATCCTCATCGTCGAACATGAACTCTGCCAGGGCTTTAGCCAGCTCTGTTTTACCAACACCCGAAGGACCGATAAAAATGAATGATCCAATTGGACGCCTGGGATCTTTGAGACCCGAGCGGGCGCGGCGGATAGCATCGGAGATGGCGTGGATCGCTTCATCTTGCCCGATAATGCGTTCATGCAGACGTTCTTCCATGTGCAACAGGCGTTCTGATTCAGCCTCCAACATCTGGCTAACCGGAATACCGGTCCATTGAGCCAAAACCTGTGCGATGTCATCCACATCTACTACTTCATCCAGTTTATGCTCAGCTTCCCAGGCATCCCGCTTGGCATTGAATTCTTCTTCGGTACGCAACCGCTCAGCCTTCATGCGGGCAGCGCGTTCATAATCACGTTCAACCCCGGCTTGTTCCTCTTCAGCTTTTAGCCTGTCGAGTTCAGATTTCAACTGTTTCAAATCAGGCGGGAGCGAATATAATGCCACTCGCAGTTTGGCCGCGGCTTCATCCATTAGGTCAATCGCTTTATCCGGCAGACGCCTGTCGGTGACGTATCTGGCGCTCAGTTTTACAGCTGCTGCCAGGGCATCATCTGAAAAATGGACCTTGTGATGGGCTTCATATCTATCCCGCAGTCCCAGCAGCATCTTCAGAGTATCTTCCTGGGAGGGTTCTTCCACGAAGACTGGCGCGAAGCGACGTTCCAGGGCGGCATCTTTTTCAATATGTTTTTGATATTCATCAAGGGTGGTTGCGCCAACGCACTGCAATTCACCGCGTGCTAATGCGGGTTTAAGCATATTGGAAGCATCCATAGCTCCCTGGGCTGCTCCTGCTCCGACCACGGTGTGAAGTTCATCTATGAAAAGGATGATCTCTCCATTCGACCGCTGCACTTCTTCAATCGAAGCTTTCAATCTTTCCTCGAACTCACCGCGGAAGCGGGAGCCTGCGATCATAGCGCCAAGGTCCAGGGCGATCACCTTTTTACCCATAAGGATCTCAGGGACGTCATTTGAGGCAATTTTCTGTGCCAGCCCTTCAACAATAGCGGTCTTTCCAACACCGGCTTCGCCAATGATGACAGGGTTATTTTTGGTACGACGGGAAAGGATTTGCATTACCCGCAGGATTTCGGCATCACGCCCAATGACGGGATCCAATTTTCCTTCTCTTGCTTGCTGGGTGAGATCGCGTGAATATTTCTCAAGCGTTCGGTAGCGGGTTTCTGCCTGTGGATCGGTCACTCTTTGACCTCCCCTCAGTTCGATGATGGCTTCGGCTACCCGATCACGCGTAAGGCCGGTTGTTTCAAGCAGTCGGGCTGCAGGGGTATTTTTCTCACTTAATATTGCCAGGAAAAGATGTTCAGTGGAAATATATTCATCCTTAAGTTTGCTGGCTTCTTCATTGGCCAGATCGATGATCCGTTTAACGCGGGGTGTTATAAAGATCTGGCCTGCGCCACCGCCAAAAATGCTAGCCTTGGGGCTCGTTTTCAAAATGTAATCAAGCCTTTCTGCCAGGATTTGCGGGTCAACTTTTAGTATTTCCAGGATCTGGGGAACGACTCCCTGGGGCTGCTCGATCAATGCAAGAAGAATATGTTCAGTATCGATCTGATTATGACCGTACCGTTGGATAATCTCGGCAGCCCGCTGGGCAGCTTCCTGGGCTCTTTCAGTAAATCTGTCAAAACGCATCATAAGTGGTTCCGCCTTCTATAATAAATTAAAAAAATTATAGCATTTCATAATCCATGTTTCGCATATTCCATATAAGAACATTGTTAGAGTTTTGCCATTAGTACCAATTGCAAGTTTAATTCCAAAGATTATCATCTGGTAAAAGAATAAAAATGTGAATTTCCGAAAACATCCTGTCAGTGTAAAATAAGTTAATGATTGGTCTTCCTCATACTGAT
>CAZAAJ010000011.1:0-44480 GCA_964483135.1 uncultured Anaerolinea sp.
TCTTCCTTTTTGGCAAAGTAGCCCATCAACTGCAGGGCATCTGGGTCGTTGCGCCAGTTCTTGTTCACTTTGGTCTTCAGGCTGAGGAATACCTTGCGCCCACTCATCTGCTCGATCTCTTTGCGTGCCTGGGTGCCGATCATTTTGATCATATCGCCGCCCTTGCCGATGATGATCCCTTTTTGGGAATCGCGCTCCACGAAGATGGTGCCTTCAATATATGCGCCTTCATCGCCGCGTTCCTCGTAGGCATCGATACGTACTGCCACACAGTGTGGCACCTCATCGCGGATAAACATGAGCACCGCCTCGCGGATCAATTCAGCGGCAATATCCCGTTCGTAATAATCTGTGACCGTCTCTTCATCAAAAAAGGAATCCCCAACCGGCATGTACCCGGTGATGCGCGGGAGGATTGTCTCCAGCCCGGTTTTGTTTACCGCAGATACCGCAAGAATATCGTCAGCCGGGAACAATTCCAATGCCTGGTTTTGCCTTATCTTGAGGGTTTCCTCATCGATCAGGTCAACCTTGGTCAGGATCATCAGCACAGGAGAACGCTGTCTGAGGGCGTTGAGCCGGTCCGCGATCAGCTTATCTTCACGGTTGAACGCAACGCTGGCATCCAGCAGCCACAGGATGAGATCGGCATCCTGAAGACTTTCCACGGCTTCCTGGTTCATATAATCGCCCAGTTTGTGCTGAGGCACGTGCAATCCCGGGGTATCCACGAAGATGATCTGCGTTTCGGGGGTCGAGATGATCCCGAGCTGGCGCCGGCGCGTGGTTTGCGGTTTTGCACTGACCGCAGCAATCTTCTGCTCGAGCAGGGTATTGACAAGCGTGGATTTGCCAACGTTGGGCCGGCCAATCACTGCCACGTACCCCGCGCGGTGTTGATTTATGATTTCACTCATTTATGCTCCCTGGAAGCGTGTCACTGACCCTGGTTTTCACCAGTTGCGATACGCGTTTTGAATTCACAATATAGATCCCTGCGAGGATGAGAAGTCCGCCAACAACAACCTGCCAGCTTATTTTCTCATCGAGGAAAATGATACCCAATAATACCCCAACCAGCGGAAACATGTAGGTGACCATGCTGGTACGGCTGGGACCAATTTCGTAGATCATCCCGAACCACAGTACCGCGGCAATAAACGATCCGATCAATCCCAGCCATACCAGGGCAACCCAGGTGGTGGGAATCACAGGAAGGATCACCGGTGAATTGGTAATGAACATGGCCGGGGTGATGAACAGCAAGCCAAACAGCATTTGACCGAATGAATGGTCCTCAGGCGATCCGAGTTGATCCACGCGGTGGGCGAAAACCGTGCTGCCTCCATAGGAGCACGCTGCGACCAGCATGGCAAGGATCCCCAGGGTCTGGTATTCGGAATTCCCTTCCAGCTTGGTGTAGGTCAATATGAGCACTCCCAAAAAACCAACCACCAGGGCAATTCCGCGCAGCAGGGTGAGTTTATCCTGCTTGTAGAAAATCGAAGCGATCACCATGGTAAAGAGCGGGACAGTGGAATTGAGGATGGACGCCAGCCCGGAGGAGATGTGCGTCTCAGCCCAGGAGATCAGCACAAATGGAAGTGCCACGTTAAAGAAGCCTAGAAAACCATAGACCCACCACCAGCGCAGGTTCAACTTTCGGCGGATGAACAGGAAATACACGCCAAGCCCGATACTGGCAAAGAGAACCCTGAAAAAGACCAGCATGAACGGGTTAACTTCCCGTAGCGCGAGCTTGATCCACAGAAAAGAGGATCCCCACATCAACCCGAGAAAGATGAATTTAACCCAGTTTTTCGCCGACAATGCGATGTCCTTCCAGTTCGAGCAGCCACTTTTTGGCTGTGATACCTTTATTACCGAGATAACCCGTTAAATGCCCATCCACTGCAACCACTCGGTGACAGGGAATGAGTAACGGCATCGGGTTGTGTGCCAGTGCTGCACCAACTGCCCGGCTGGCTTTGGGTTTTTTCAAAAGCGAGGCAATTTGACCATAGGTGAGGGTTTCACCGAAAGGAATTTCGATGGTGATTTTGATTACATCGAGCTGAAACCCATGCAGTTGATCCCAGTCCAATGCAACATCAAATGCTTTTCGTTTACCATCGAGATACTCAAGTATCTGCTGTTTAGCCACACCGAGGAACGAGTTAATGTGTGCTTTGGGATTAACCTCAAAACGCGCTCCATCAAGGAATACTTTTGTAAGTACATTTTGATTTGCGGAAAGCGTTATCAGCCCAATCGGGCAGGAAAACTGGATCGAATCAGTCATTGAGTATTATCTTTTTTAGCCTTGATTTGGCCATTTTGTAGAATTAATTCACGATTTATGTTCGTAGGGTAATCGTAGGGTAAGAGTCAAGTAAGAAATCAGCTTACTATATATAATATCTACAGGGCGACTTCTTTCTTCTCCTCCTTAGTAAAGAGAGCCGGGTCGGCGTCCCGGCTCTCGATGATTTTATCATAACTCCCAGCTGCAATTATCCCTCCCCAATTGATCCCCGCGGCGCCGGTTTGCGGGGATCTTTCATTCTTTCCCTGCAAATCGTGTATACTCAAAAAAAAGAACAATAAAACAAGGAGTGGAACATGACCAAAAGAGGGACTTATCCTGTAGAAATTGCAGGCGTACATCGTGAATTAACCTTGTTTGAGGTAAAACCAGGGCTGAGGATTGCCATCCTCAATATCCTTGGTGATACGGAGCTTGTCCAGGCTTGCGCCACTGCTCTCGCAAAAAAACTGTCTGGTGTCAATTATGATGTGCTGATGACAGCTGAATCCAAATCCATTCCATTGATCTATGCCCTCTCTGTTGAAACCAGGAAACCTTATGTCGTTTTGAGGAAAAGTTATAAACCCTATATGGGGGATGTGTTGAGCGCTGAAACCCTTTCCATCACCACCGGCGAACCGCAAATGCTCTACCTGGATGAAAAGGATATCGATCTGGTGCGCGGTAAACGCGTGGCAATTGTTGATGATGTGATCAGCACCGGCTCAACCCTTCAGGCAATGCAATTATTGGTTCAAAAGGCGAATGCCAAAGTGGCTGCTGAAGCAGCGATATTTACTGAAGGCGAACGCGCCAAGTGGGCGAATATCATTTCGCTGGGACATTTGCCGGTATTTACTGATTAGCTCTTTGGGATCAGATCATAGCCCTGGCTGGCAGGTGTGCCTGGCCAGGATTTGTGTTTAAAGGTTATCGAGTGCACCATTTCGGAAGCTTAAGGTTTCCACACCGCGAAACAGCGTATAGCCGAAGATAATGTAGATCAACCCGACCAGCACCTCGCCTGCCAATAGGGGAACCACTTCGGAGAAGGTGGCACCCGCAAGAGACAGGCGGGCTGCCTGGATACCGCGAGTCATCGGCAGTGCCAGTGAAATCGATTTCAATGCCGGTGGCAGCATTTCAATGGGGAAGTTGACACCAATGAGTACGTAAAAAGCCAGCGCGAGCGTGGAGGTGATCATCCAGCCATCCCGGCTGAGGAGTGTGACCACTCCCATAATGAATCCCAACCCCGTTGAGGTGATGGCAATCAGTAAAACGCAGGCTGCCAATAAAATGAAATTGGTATTTGAAAGATTAAGATGAAAAACAAGAATCGCGATCGGCATGGCAACCAGGACAGCTGTGAAACCGTCCAGGATGTGGAAAAAAGCCCGCCCCAGGAACACCGGGGCTCGAGGTGCAGGGCTGCCCAGCAAGTAGGAGAGCGCGCCAAATTGTTTTTCCCCGCCGATAGTCATGGAGATTCCCATCACACCATTGAGCGAGGGAAGTAATAGAATGTTTCCGATAACAATATAAACCGGATCGTTCAACCCCACGTACTTTCCCAGGAAAATGAACAATAGCATCGAGAAAAATGGAAAGCCAAGCTTGCTAGCGATGTAATTGAACGGAGTACTCCAGGCAAACAAGGCGCGATACGAGAACCATGCCTGACTGAAATACAACCGCAGCCAGCGCCTGACGCCTTTCATATCGAGCTTAACTCCCCAGTAAGTCGGATATGGTCGTGCACTTTTTGGTCAAGCCAGAGCGAGATTATCCAAAAAACTGAGGCTGTTAAAACTGCCATACCCAGATAGAGCCAGTAATTGCTAAAATTCTGGTCTTTCAACAACGTGGAATCCAACGCCTGCAGCGCCCACCGTACCGGAACGATGGTCGATACTCCCCGCAGCCATTGCGGCAGCACCCGGATGGGATACATGAATCCGCATAGGAAGGCTATGGGTAATTCCAGGAAATCGACAATGGAACCGGATAATCTTGACCAGGCGAGAAAATTAGCCAGGAAAACGCCCAGACACCACAAACTGTAGAGCAGCGCCAGGATCGCCAGTGATAACCGCAGGATATTTATCCCAACGAATGAAAACCGGAATATTAGTACAGCGGCTCCCACGGCAAAAAGCAGGCTTACCAGGCTGACCGCAATATTGGTGAAGGTGCGTACCGCTTCAATCCGCCGCAGGGAGGTTGGGCTGGCGATGAGGAGTTCCAGTATCCCGTCACGCCGGTCGCTGCGAATATCGTAGGTTGAAGTAAAGAGCATTCCGCTCCACATGCCCAGGATCCCGCCGCCGATGACGGTATACACCAGGTCAGGTGTTGACCTGCCTGCGGCTCGCGAAAGAACCATCCCGACTGCGCTGAAAATTGCGGGCTGGATGAAGAATATTAGCAGGTTGTACAAATTGAATGTCCGGATCTGTAGTTGAACACTGATTTGCTGACGGGTGAAACGCAAAAACTCACGCATTTCGGTTGGTTTCCTCAATGATCGCTACATATACATCTTCCATCGTCTGGTTGCGTACCTGCAGTCCCTGTATGCTCCGGGATTGTAGGGCAGGACCGAGGGCTTCCAGGATGGTTTCCGGTTCGGGAGTATAAAAATTATAGTGCTGGTCAGTGACTGAAGAGGTGGACTCAACCCGCAATTTGCCATCAAGCGATTTGATCAGCGAGTCAATTAGACCCTTGTTTTCAAGGGTGACGGTAATTTCAACCACGCTATCAGGGCTGATGCGTTTTCGTAAAGAAGCCGGGGTATCCATGGCGACCACCTTGCCGTGATTCACAATCGCTATCCGGTCGCAGAGTTCCTCGGCTTCTGCCATGTAATGAGTGGTCAGCAGGATGGTCTTCCCCTGCTGCTGAAGTGCCTTTACCGTCTGGCGTAATTCGCGCGCTCCAATCGGATCAATTCCTACCGTTGGCTCGTCAAGAAAGAGAATTTCCGGCTCATGCAGCAAAGCGCGCGCCAGGTGCAGGCGCTGCTGCATACCGCTGGAGAATGTCTCAACACGGTCATCAGCCCGGCTGGCTAAACCAACCAGATCCAGCATTTCACCAATACGTTTCTTGGAATATGCCGGCTCAAGTGCATACAACTCAGCGAAGTAACGCAGGTTGTCCCTGGCAGTCAGGCGGGTATATAGTCCGCGTGCGCCGCCAAAGGTAAAGCCGATAAGTTTACGGATTTCTTTTGTGTGCTTTACAAGGTCAAACCCAAGGATCGTGCCGCTGCCCTGGGTGGGGAGCAGAATGGTGGTGAGCATTTTTACCGTGGTCGTTTTGCCCGCGCCATTGGGACCAAGCACGCCAAACAATTCCCCCTTCTCAACCCGGAAAGAGACATCCTCCACAGCGACAGTGTTTTTGCGTTGTTGCCGCCAGAATCCTTTGCGGGTGGTAAAAACCTTTTGCAGTGATTTTGCTTCAATTGCATTCATGCTTGCCCCGATAGATAGATTACTTTTCCTTAACCATCCGCCCCTTGCGTTCGTGACTGTACGCCTTGATCTTCCGTTCTCGTTTCATTGCTGCTGAACGGTCGCTCACTTCCTCAATATACACCAATTTTACCGGACGATGCATGCGTGTGTATTTTGCACCAACCCCCCGGTTATGTTGTTTTTCCCTCCGCACCGGATCAGTGGTCCAGCCTGTATAAAAACTTCCGTCTGCACATTCTGCGATGTAACAGAAATACCCCATTTACTGGTTCTTCTTTTTCCGGTTACGGATCCCGACTAATCCGCCCAGCCTTTCTTTGGTTGAAGGCGGTTTTTCGCCGATATATTTCTCCCAATCCCCGCTGGTTCGTTGTTCAAGCCACTTGGAGTGATCTAGATGGGCTTTTTTGATCAGCTTATTCAACCTGTCCTTTTCATCATCTGAGATCATCTGGCGAAATTCAAGAAGACTGGAAATTATCTGGTCGATTGCAGAAAGAGAATTTTCCTTATTGAGAAGGAATTCTTCACCTGGGTTCTCTTCATCAGCCATTTGACTGGTTACCGATGTAATACTTGCATAAGACTTTCCCGCGCTGCGGCGATTGTCATACCAGCCTGCCTGGTCGATGGTTGAATGAACCAAGGCAGCGGAGATCAGCCGTGGCAGAAGTTCCACCCTGGCGCTGATGCCATCAGCTTCAACCGGATCAGATATATAAATTTTTGCTTTAAGTAGCGAGGCAAGATCTTCCACCAATTTCAGGGCTTCAGGGTGAGTGGTCTTTTCCGCTGCCACTAAAAACTCCGACTTATCAAAAAGATCGGCGTGAGGTTTCCCGGCATCGGTTGAATACTCCTCAATATAGAGAGGGCTGACGACTGGATAGATCGAGACGAAATGCCTGTCTGGAGGAAGGTATTTTTTGGCCACTTCAATCGTGCCTGCATGGATTGGCGATGTGTCGATGACCACTGCACCTTGACGCAGGTCCTCAGCAATGTACTTCAACGTGTCTTCCACCTGCCCAACAGGAAGCGCCAGGATAACAACATCCGCCTCCCGTACCGATTCAGGTAAATTGAAGAAGATGCGGTCAACCGCGCCTTCCTTTTGCATTTTTTTGGCGAGTGTGGGTTCGGGATCATGACCACTACGCAGAATCTTGTCCTTTTGTTCCGCAAGACCCAACCCGATGGATGCGCCGATCTGACCCAACCCGATGATGGTGAAATTGACTGTCATATTACACTCCGATGAGTATTCTGGAAAGCCCTGAAATTGCCGGGTTCATTACCCAGCTAATAATATCAATACCAAACTGAGGTAAGACGAACATTAAAATCAGCAGGAGAATCGGTCCGTAGGGTTGGAGTCTGATAAAGCCATTTCTCAAGGGTTCGGGCAGCAGGGTTTCAAGAATCTTTTCGCCATCCAGTGGGGAAACCGGGATCAGGTTAAACAGCATCAGTACCAGGTTAATTACGATAAAGGTTAACAGGAAGGAAATGGGAGTTGGTAAAAAAGATGCCAGCGAGACATTTGGTATCACCCCGGTTCTTAATACCAGTGCAGCTACGATTGCCATCAATAGATTGCTGCCGGGTCCTGCCAGGGAGACCCACATAAGGGCGGAACGGGAGTGCTGGCGCAGTTTCCAAGGATTTACCGGCACTGGTTTTGCCCAGCCAAACCCTGCCACCAGCAGTAACAGGCTGCCAATGAAATCCAGGTGTTTGAGCGGATTTAATGTCAACCTGCCGGCGTTCCGGGGAGTATCATCACCGAAACGATCTGCCAGGAAAGCATGGGAAAACTCGTGGACGGTGAGTGCAATTAAAAGCGTGACAATTCGTGAAACGAGCAGTGAGGGGGATAAATTAAGCATTCAACCTTTTCAGCGCAGATCCAGGCTGCGACCATTTCGGCATTATATCATGGGTTATAATGCGCTCATGTTCCCTGATTTTCATATTGGAGATATCGTAAAAATGCGTAAGATCCACCCATGTGGCGGTTACGAGTGGAGGATCTATCGTCTTGGCGCAGACATTGGACTGGAATGCCTTACTTGCCAGCGGCGGGTTTTTCTCTCGCGCCGTGAACTGGCGCACAAGTTGAAGGTATTAACCCCGTCTGAAAATCCCGAAAAGAATCAGAATTGATCAATTTCATCTTGCTCCACATGATTCCCGTATAATTACCTCATGCCGATAATACCCGCCAACAGCCTTGATTTCATCAGCCGCAGTGCCCAGCAGACCCAGCGTCTCGGGATGCGGCTGGGCAGTTTGTTACAACCCGGTGAATTGGTGGCGATGACGGGTGACCTGGGTTCGGGGAAAACCACGCTTGTGCAGGGGATTGCGCAGGGGTGGGATGCTGTGGATGCGGTTTCAAGCCCCACGTTTGTGCTGATCAACAGCTACCGCCGTCCCGATGGTCAATTACTACATCACATGGATGCCTACCGCATTGAATCCGCGCTGGAAGCAGAAGACCTTGACCTTGACGCGTTATTATCCACCGGCCCATTGTTGGTGGAGTGGGCTGAACGAATTAGCCCGGCTTTGCCATCCGAGCGTCTTACCATTCAAATGACCTGGATAGCAGAAGAGCAGCGCAACCTCGTTTTTACGCCGCGTGGTACGCGCTATGAACAACTATTGAAAGCTTTCAAGCGGCAGGCGTTCGGAGGGTAATGTGCTTTTGGCAATTGATACTTCAACTCAAACCATTGGCATCGCCCTTTACGATGCTCCGCAGGTGATCGCGGAATTACATTGGCAATCCCGGAATCACCACACGGTGGAGTTAGCGTCCTCCGTAAATGATCTGCTGGTAAAATGCAGTCTCACCCCTGCTGACCTTTCTCTGCTCGTCTGCGCTTTAGGTCCGGGGACCTTCACCGGGTTGCGAATTGGACTGGCTTTTGCCAAAGGTCTCGCCCTCTCTCTACACATCCCAATAATAGGCGTACCCACTTTCGATTTCCTGGCAGCGGCGCAACCGCTCTCGGAAAACTTATTGATCTGCGTATTGCCGGCTGGCCGGTCTCGCCTGGCGGTGAGTTGGTACAAATCGGATGGAGCCGCCTGGCAGCAGGAAAAAGGACCCATGGTTATGACAGCAGCTGCGTTGTCCGATGAAATAAGTGGGCCCACCATTATCGCCGGCGAGATGTCGCCTGAAGACCACCAGGTCCTGGCGCGAAAATGGAAGAATGCTATGCTTGTGAGCCCCGCATTGTCTGCACGCCGGCCGGCGATGCTGGCTGAAGTTGGATGGAAGCGCTGGCAATCGGGGCAGCGTGATGATCCTGTTTCTTTGTCTCCAATCTACCTCCATGTCGCTGAAGCCATTCCGGAGTAATTACGTCAGCCGTCGAAAATGGTTTAAAATTCCGCAAAATGGATCCGGCTGATCTACCGGCTGTGATCACGCTCGACCAGAGTTCTTTTTCGCTCCCCTGGCCGGAGAGTGCTTTTCATTTTGAGATTGAGAAAAATCCTGCTGCCCGCTGTTGGGTAGCGGAAGTTCCAGGGGATACCCCCGCGATCGTCGGGATGGTCGTGGTATGGCTAATAATCGATGAAGTGCATATCGCCACCTTTGCAGTTGATCCGACAATGCGCCAGCAGCGGATCGGACAAAAAATGCTGGCTTTCACGTTATCGAATGGGTTTGAGAATGGGGCAACGAAAGCATTTCTTGAGGTTCGGTCCGGTAACCTCGCAGCCAGAGCGCTCTATCAAAAGTTTGGCTTTGAAGAAGTTGGCGTGCGAAAAAAGTATTACAGCGATAATGGGGAGGACGCGATACTGATGAACCTGGATCCTATCGACCCCGGACTGTTGAAAACGCTCCAGTAAGGTAAAATAAAAGGATAATTCGCGGGATTTTGGAGACTGATGACTGAGGCTGTCACGATTCTGGCTGAGATTTCAGAACAGGTGTCGGTTTGTGAGAAGTGTAAATTGCACTTTTCGCGCAAGCGTTCAGTCCCCGGTGAAGGCCCTGCAAATGCTGAAGTGCTTTTCATTGGCGAAGGACCTGGTTTTTACGAAAACGAACAGGGACGGCCTTTTGTGGGGCAGGCAGGAAAATTTCTAGACGAACTGCTGGCTGCAGCAGGGTATGTCAGGTCATCTGTTTTTATCACCAATGTCGTCAAGTGCCGGCCGCCCGAAAACCGCGACCCCGAACCGGATGAGTTAACTGCCTGTGGTGAGTACCTGAACAAGCAGATTGCTGCCATAGATCCGCATGTGATCGTTACCCTTGGCCGGATTTCCATGGCCAAGTTCTTACCCACAGCGCGCATCAGTTCAGTTCACGGGCATTCTTTCAAGGTGGATGGTCGCCTCATCGTCCCCATGTATCACCCGGCAGCCGCACTGCATCAACCTTCATTAAAATCTATATTGATAGCGGATTTTACTGCATTGAAAAAGGTTATCGGGGATGCCAGGCAGCAAAAACAGGTTACCATTGACGCGGCACAGGTTGATAATAACGAAACAGGTAAGAAAACAGTAGAAGAACCGCCAGCTGAACAGCTGAGCTTATTTTAAAAAGGTGGAAAATGACAGTCGCAGCTGAATTGATCAAGAAGTTAAAGAATAAAACAGCCCGCGTGGCAGTGCTTGGGATGGGATATGTAGGTTTGCCGTTTGCCACGGTTTTTGCCGAGGCAGGTTTTGAGGTGACCGGAATCGACCCGATCGCAGAGAAAATGAACCTACTTAATGCAGGAAAATCCTATATCATGGATGTTCCAACAGAGAAAGTAAAAGCCCTGGTGGAATCCGGGAAGCTCAAAGGAACCACGGATTATTCCGTCCTCAGCCAGATCGACGCGGTCGCCATTTGTGTCCCCACCCCGTTACGCCAGACAGGTGACCCCGACCTTTCCTTCATCGTCAGCGCAGCTGAAGGGATCGCCCCGTATGTTCACAAAGGCATGGTGGTTGTGCTAGAATCCAGCACTTACCCCGGAACCACGCGCGAGCTGGTCCTGCCCACGCTCACTGAAAAGAGCGGATTGAAAGTTGGCGAAGATATTTTTGTGGCATTCTCTCCGGAAAGGGTTGACCCCGGCCGCGAAGATTGGACGACCAAGAATACTCCGAAGGTCATTGGTGGCATGACTAAAAAATGTACCGAGGTTTCTACCGCCTGGTACAGCCAGGGATTGGAAAAAGTGGTACCCGTTTCTTCCACCGAAGTGGCGGAGATGGCTAAACTGCTGGAAAACACCTTCCGTATGATCAACATCGGCTTTGTGAATGAACTGGCATTAATGTGCGACCGTTTGGGTGTGGATGTATGGGAAGTGATCGACGCGGCAGCCACCAAGCCCTTTGGGTTTATGAAGTTCTCTCCCGGTCCCGGGTTGGGCGGTCATTGTATCCCCATCGACCCCCTCTACCTTTCATGGAAACTGCGCTCGCTAAATTACACTGCCCGCTTCATCGAGCTGGCATCCGAGATCAATACCAACATGCCACGATTCGTGATTGGCAAGGTGCAGGACGCGTTGAATGAGCATCAGAAATCTCTTAAGGGCAGTAAGGTGCTGGTGCTGGGTGCTGCCTACAAACCTGATATTGATGACTTGCGGGAGTCTCCAGCAATTGATGTAATCCGGCTGCTGCAGCAAAAAGGTGCTGTGGTTAGCTACCATGACCCCTATATCCCACAGATCAAACAAGATGACTGGACGATCAAGTCCATCAAAGATCTCGATGCTGGTATCAAGACCGCCGATTGCGTTGTGATCGTCACCAATCACAAGGCTTATGATTACGCGGCATTGTTACGTGAGGCAAAATTGATTGTTGATACTCGCAATGCACTTGGAGCTGCCGGCATGGACAACCCCAAGGTAGTCAGGTTGTAAAATGGCAAAATACCTGGTCACTGGAGCAGCAGGTTTTATTGCGCGCAGGTTGATCGAAAAATTAACCGACCGCGGGGATGAGGTCGTGGGGATTGATAATCTCAATGATTCCTACGACGTCCGTCTGAAACTCTGGCGGCTCGAGTACCTTAAAAAATGCCACAATTTTACTTTTGTGAAAGATGACCTGTGCCGCACGGGCATGTTCAATGACCTCCACAAGGAGCATAAAGGGTTTGATGCCGTCATTCATCTGGCAGCGCGGGCGGGGGTTCGTCAGGCGGTTGAGATCCCTCATGTTTATCTTGAGACGAACTCCAATGGCACTTTGAACGTGCTTGAATGGTGCCGGAACACAGGGGTCAACAAAATGATCCTGGCATCCACATCATCGATCTATGGCGCGAATCCGCCTCTGCCCACACCTGAAACAGCTGATTCCAGCCGCCCCTTGCAGATCTACGCTGCCAGCAAAAAAGGGGCTGAAGCGATGACGCACGTTTACCATCACCTATTCGGTCTTGATACGACAATCTTCCGGTTCTTTACCGTCTACGGTCCTGCCGGACGCCCGGACATGGTGATGTTCCGTTTTTGCCAGTGGGTGGCGGAGGGCAAGACTGTAAAAGTGACCGGCGACGGCACGCAAATGCGCGGCTTTACTTACATGGATGACATTGCTGATGGGTTGATCGCTGGGCTCAAACCCCTGGGGTATGAGATCATCAACCTTGGCGGGCATGAAACGGTCACCATCAATGAGTTGCTGAAAAAGATCGAAACACTGGTTGGTAAAAAGGCGAAAGTAGAATTCATTGACAAACACCCGGCTGATGCTGATGCCAACTGGGCGGATGTGACAAAAGCTAAGGCACTTCTTGGCTGGGTACCTAAAGTATCACTTGATGACGGTATTGGAAACCTTGTAAACTGGTACATGAATCAGAGAGCCTGGGCCAGCCAGATATTAACCCCATGAATCGTTTGTTCTCTCGCGTGCAGCAATTATTGCAGCAAGACCCGGTGCTGGCACGGGTTCTTAAAAATACCAGTTATCTCTTTAGCACGACAACCATCAGTCTGGTGTTGATTTTTATACAGAGCATCCTGGCGGCACGTTTACTGGGAGTTGATTCCTATGGTTTGATTATCGTTGTGATGGCTGTGGTTACCACGGTCAATCGTCTGTTCTCCTTCCGCATGGGCGAATTTGTTATCCGCTTTTTCGGCAAAGAGTTGACCGAAGGAAATTTGCCTGCGGCCGGGATGGTGATAAGAACCGCCGCCTTGATCGAAGGGATAACCTCCATCCTGGCGTTCATTTTTCTGTGGCTGCTGGCGCCATTGGGAGCAACCTTATTTGCAAAAGATCCAACATCAGTTGGTCTGATCCGACTGTTTGGAATAGCCATCCTTGCCAATATCACCACTGAATCAGCCACCGGAGTTTTACAAACCACAAATCAATTCAAGAAACAGGCAGTGTTAACCCTGGTGAACTCGATCGTTACCCTTTTCATCATCGCTTTTGCTTTTTTCACAAAGGGTGACATTTACTTCGTCCTTTGGGGTTACCTGGCTGGAAAATTCATCATGGGGTCTGGCCCGATTGTGCTGGCATGGTTTGGTTTGAACAGGGAATTAGGCGCGGGTTGGTGGCGTTCAAAATATCAACAGCCGGAAGAAATTGGCAGCATGTTGAAATTTGCTTTTAGCACCAATCTCAGTGGAACCATAAAGTTACTTGTTAGTGAAAGCGAACCCTTGTGGGTGGGTCTCTTTTTGAATACACAGGCAGTTGGCTTATATAAAATTGCTCTCAACGTGGTCAATCCATTGATGATGCCGATCACTCCGATGATCGACACCACTTTCCCGGAAATTGCCCGCAGCGTTGTTTTGAAAAAATGGCAGCAGTTGAATCAATTACTCAGGCGCACAACGCTCATTTCAGCCGCATGGACTATCTTCGTGACGTTCCTGATGGTCGTGTTCGGAAAATGGATCATCCGCATCGCTTACACTGAATCGTTCACTCCCGCATATCCCGCCTTAATGATCCTGATGGCTGGGTTTGGCTTTTCAAATATCTTTTTCTGGAATCGCAAGCTGCTGCTGGCTTTTGGGAAGGCGAATATTCCCTTACTGATCCTTGCGGTTGCGGCAGTCATAAAAATTGGGCTATCTTTCTGGCTGGTTCCATTGTACGGGATCAATGCTGAAGCCTGGCTGCTTTCAGGTAATTTCATTCTATCGGTTGGTGTGATGGTAATGATTGGACTGGGTATGATCAGGAAGGGGTTGAGGGTCACCCCGGCGGAGGAAGCGTGAGAATTGCTTATATCGCCGCTTCCGTGATTCCATCATGGACTGCCAACAGCGTGCAGGTAATGAAGGTGTGCCAGGCATTAACTCAAAACGGTGAAGAAGTATGCCTCTATGTACCGGGAAAAATAGTCTCCAACTGGGAAGCACTTTCAGCGCATTATGGTGTTACCACCCGTTTCCCGATCCGCTGGGTAGGATTCGTTCCTGCTTTAAAAAAAGTCGATTTTGTGTTTTCTTCTTTGTTGAAAGCCAGGCGATGGAAAGCTGATCTGGTTTATACGCGGTTACTTTGGGCTGCGGTGATTGCGAAGGACATGGGTTTTCCCGTGGTCCTGGAAATTCATGACCGGCCGATTGGCCGAATGGGTGCAAGATTATTGCGAAATTTAGTTCGTTCAAATGGCCGGAAAAAGATTGTGCTCATCACACATGCCTTAAAAACAATCCTCGAATCGGATTACCAACTTGAATTTAAAGCGGATGAACTCATCATCGCACCAGATGGGGTAGATCTGGAAAGATATAAAAAGAAATTTTCACCTGCACAAGCCAGGAAAATGCTTGGACTGGACGAGAAATTTACCGCGGTATATTCCGGAGGTTTTTACGAGGGACGCGGATTGGAAACATTGAAAGACCTGGCGCAACAGTTCCCTGAAGTTCATTTCCTGTGGGTGGGGGGAAAAGAAGATATTGTTGTTCAATGGAAAGCAGAGATCGACCAGGCTCAAATTACCAATATTCAGTTAACCGGATTTGTAGAAAACAAACTGCTCCCTTTGTATCAAATGGCCGCGGATGTGCTTCTCATGCCTTACGGAAAGACGATTGCCGGCAGCAGCGGAGGGAATATCGCCGACGTTTCCAGCCCGATGAAAATGTTCGAGTATATGGCTTCCGGGCGGGTAATTCTCACCAGTGATCTTCCCGTGTTGCGTGAAGTCCTTAAAAACTCAAACGCAGTATTTTATTCACCTGAAGATTTGGATGACCTGATTGCCAAATTTGCTGATTTAATTAAAGATGAGCCTAAAAGGAAAAGGACAGCAGAACAGGCTTTGCAGGATGTCCTCCAATATTCATGGCAGGAACGCATGAAGAAAATTATTCAATCGTTAGGACCAAACAATGGGGCTTGATAAACGCGGGTTCAAAATCCTGATCATGGTGAGTACGGGGATACTGCTTGGGGTCTTGCTTGCTGCCTTCAGCCCGGGAAAATTCTTAACTGGCGCATGGCAGTCTGCCTTATATTGCATTTTATTGTCAGCAATATTCTTTTTTGGATGGCTGGCTGTTAGACCTCCAAGAATAGTTCTTTTCATTGCCATTTGCGCATTTTTGCTCCGCATTGGCTTTGGCATTTGGTTGACAACCACTTTGCCAGTTAATGGGTTTGACACCTCGGTGCAAAATGCTGGTTACTCCTATTCGGACGCCTATGACCGCGACCAGATGGCTTATGCAAATGCCTTCCCTGGCAAAGTGGAGTTTGTCCCTCCTGCCAATATCAGCGCAGTCGATCAATATGGTGGAATGATGATGTTGAGCACAGGCATCTATCGGCTGTTTTCCGCGGATGTTCACCGACCTCTACTGATCATTTTCCTTACTGCCCTGTCAATGACATTGGCTGTGATTTTTACATGGAAAGCCATTCACCTGGTTTGGGGTGGGAAAACAGCTTTAGTCGCGGCAATTTTCCTGGCTTTTTATCCTGAAGGAGTTATCCTGGGCAGCGCTCAAATGCGCGAGCCGCTCCTGATCTGCCTGGCTTCAATCACATTCTGGGCAATGGTTTTATTTACCTCTGGCGAACAGCGTACGAAAATCATCATGGTGTTTGCATCAGCATGCTTGTTGATGTGCTGGATCTCGATTCCTGCCGGGTTGGTGATTATCGCGGTTGAACTGGGTTACCTGCAGGTGAAAGCAATCACAACCGAAAAGGAACCGGGTCGTAAAAAAGGCCTATTGATTGTCTTTGGTGTTTTTCTTTTACTGGTGTGCCTGGCAGGGTGGATGTGGTTAAAAAATACATTGTATTATGATGCCTTTGCCACTGAATCCGAATCCGGTCTAATATCCTGGCTGCTTAGCCTGGTAGGTTCAAAATGGCGATTTCCCTTTGTTCTGCTGTATGGTTTGATCCAGCCAGTACTTCCAGCTGCATTGGTTTATCAATCTTTGCCGGTCTGGCAATCGATAGCGATTTTCCGTGCAACAGGTTGGTATTTTGCCATCCCATTCCTTGTCTATGGAGCAGGCGCAACAATCAAGGAAGCGCGTAAGAATGGCGATTGGGCGCTGGTATGGCTAATGGCGGTATTGGTTATCTGGACTTTTATCTCATCAGCGCGGGCTGGCGGCGATCAATGGGATAATCCACGCTACCGGGCCTTCTTACTGCCGTGGTTGTCTTTACTTGTCGGATGGGTTTGGGAACGCGTTTCACAGGGGAAAGCGCAATGGTTTTGGCGTATCGTTTTTCTCGACGGAACTTTTATTCTTATTTTCACCAATTGGTATTTCAATCGGAAATTTGGCACTGGACTCACGATTCCCACCGAATATGCTCTTGGTTTGTTTGGCGTTATTTTGGTGGCAGTAATCGCTGGCGGATTTCTTATCGACCATCGTAAGCAAAAAATCCTGAGACGAGGGAGAAAAGAAACAGATTGAAGATCGTTTATTTTTCCCCCCATCTCGATGATGCAGTATTTTCCTGTGGCGGGATTATTGCCCGTCAGGTTAAAGAGAAATACCAGGTGGCGATCTGGTCATTCTTCACCGCCGATCCCCCTGCAGATAACCTGACGTACTTTGCCCGCATCCTTCATCACCGCTGGGGGAAGCAGGGCAGCCCGTATCAGCAGCGGCGCGAGGAAGATATTGAGGCTTGCCATCTATTGTCTGTGGAATGGAAGCATTTTGGTTTCAAAGATTGCATTTACCGGGAATACCCATCAGACAATACCCCACTCGTGCGAAAAAAAACAGATTTGTTCCAACCTGTAAAAGAGCCTGAGACAATTTTGGAAGACTCCTTATCTAAAGCAATCCTTGATAACCTTTCTCCGCAAGATCAGATTGTTCTCCCGCTTGAAGCAGGTGGTCACATCGATCATGTGCTGGTTAAAACGATTGGCGACAGGTTGTCCAATAAAAAATTCTATTATCCTGATTTCCCTTACGCTGGCAAATTAAAATCCGTTGACAAATTACACCTGCCTCCGGGAGCTGTCGCAAATCGATTTTCGTTGGAACCCGAAGAAATTGATCTTTGGAAAAAAGCTGCAGTAACTTACAGATCCCAAATCAGTTCTTTTTGGAAATCAGAAAAAGCACTCAATCAGGATATTGACCATTTTGTGGCATCTCCCATAGGAAACACCCTTTGGTCTCTTTCTGAATGTTGATAGGGGTGTATGCTATACTTTTATTATGCTTCCCTCTGAATTCTGGCAAAAATGGGCGCAAACCTTGCAACGGAATCACTTATCCGGTCTCACCGTCACCTTGTTGGAAGGAGCAGCGCCCATCCGTATGCTATTTTCGCAAACCCTTTTTAGCCTGTCGCCCTTTGTTAATTCCACTCAGCGGGATTCATTAACTGCATTCGCCGAGACGCTCGATGATAACCAGGAATGCCAGGGTTTCGCCACTTTCTTGAAGAATGGGAGTTGGGATGAGCAGCGCTGAACAGGTAATTGGATTCAGTATCGTTGTTTTCTTTGCCATCCTGGTGGTTGTTTTCTCAACAAAAGCAATTCGTAACCGATATCCGCCGATTTTTCGAAGAATCGAATCAATTAACCGCTTGAAGCGCGCCATTGGGATGGCAGTGGAGGATGGCTCCCGCCTGCATGTATCCCTGGGAAACGCCCAGTTGACTGACCCCTCAAATACCTCTGCCCTGGTAGGATTAAGTACCCTCCATCGTATAGGACAATTAACTTCTACCAGCGATCTACCACCTATCTGTACAACCGGTTCCGGCAGCCTTTTGATATTGAGCCAGGACACGTTAAAAACGATCTCTATTGATACCAACACCCGGGCTTTTTTCGACCCCAATCATGCTGGAATGGTAGGCGCGACGCCATTCTCTTATGCCGCCGGAATTATGGAATACATTGATGACTCCGGGGTCAATGGTAACGTGCTCATTGGGAATTTTGGTACAGAAGCTGGCTTGATGTGTGAAGCACTGGATAAGTCCAGGATTTCCGTGACCGGGTCCGATGCCATCACTGCACAGGCAATTTTTTATGCTGCCACACAGGATACGCTTATTGGCGAGGAACTTTATGCCCTGCCAGCTTACTTAGCCGCCAGTCCGATGCATCAGGCAAGTTTGAGAGTTGAGGATATATTCAGGATCGTGGTTGGAGTTGGAATGATCGCAGGAGCAATCCTCAAGGTAATCGGGATCATATGAGATCACCTATCGCGCTAATCGTTGCAATTGCTACAGGGATCATCATTCTCATGGGATATTTCATCCCCAGCCCGGTTCTCGCTGAGATCCGCACACCGATGTTAAACTGGGCGGTCATATTATCAGGAGTAGCCGGGTTGGTAGCGATCATCCACCTGGTATTTGGGATTCATTGGGAAAAGGTGAAAAAGGAAGGGCTGAGCCAATGGTTCAGTGCGGTCGTGATCTTCTTCTTTCTACTCACAGTGGTGGCAGGTCTTTTCCTTGAACCAACCAATCCAATTTTTCAAAAGGTTGTTACTTTCATACAAACTCCAATTGAAAGCAGCCTTCTGGCGATTTTAGCTGTTACCCTGTCTTTTTCCAGTCTGAAACTGCTTCAACGACAACGCAATTGGATGGGAATCGTATTTTTCGTCACGGTGATCACTTTTCTGGTGATTAATAGTGGATTACTCTCCTTTACCGATCGTATCCCGGTTCTTCGGGACTTCCTTTCAGCATTGCAGATGATCCCGACCGCGGGAGCCAGGGGTATTGTGCTCGGTGTTGCGCTTGGCAGCCTGGCAACGGGTATCCGTATTCTCATTGGTTCCGATAGACCGTATAGCAACTGATTATGGAAAAACGTCTTTGCCCGATCTGCACCCGATTGAATGATCCCCAGGATACCCATTGCTGGTTCTGCAATGCTGAATTACCTCCGGTTTCAGCCGAGGAAACGCAATCTTCAGATTGGATGGATGATCTGAAAAAGAATGATTTAGCCATTGGCGAAGCATTAGCATCGGAAACGACCGGATTTGGTGCCTCCAACACGGACAAGGAAGCGGAAAGCTTTACTCCGAACTGGTTGCAGCGCATTCGCACGAAGGAAGCAGAAGAAAGGGCGGAGAAAAAGGCAAACGAAGAACGTTTTTGGGCTGAAAAAAAATCCCATGAAGGGCTGCCTGACTGGCTGCAATCTTTGAACGAAGATGCTGCCGGAAACCCAAATGACCTTGAAGATACATCTGCAATTGTTGAACCTTTAGACGATGAGCCGGCAAAATTACCGCAGAATGAACCAGTCTCTGGCACGGTGATGAACGATGATTGGCTGGATAGCCTGAAATCATGGCAACCTCCAACTGAAGAAAAACCGGAAACGGAGGATACTCAACCAGACAATGAGATTTCATCCACCGGTATTGAAATTGAAATTTCGCCTGCGCCTGTATTACCTGAACCCGAACCTGAACCCGATGAATTGGCTCCTGAATCGAATTTTGACCTCGGCAAGATTTTTTCCCTGGTTGAGGAAGAGCCTGTTCCTGACCTCCCAGAAGAAGTTCAACCCGCTACCGAAGAGACCTCGGCAGAAGTTGAGATTCCTTTTGAAGAGCAAGATTCAACCATCCTCGATGGCGTAAATCCGCTTGATAGGATTTTTGAAATCTCGCAGGATTCCGCGACTATTGATGAAGTTGAGCGCGATCAAGAACCAGTAGGTAGCCTGCCAATTGAGGCTCCCACAACTGAACCATTTCTTGAAAGTATTGATGAAGTCCTGCCATTTATCAAAGTTGATCAGCCTGGTGAACAGGACAACGAACAAACACCATTCACTTTCGAACTACCATTGCCTGATTCGTCAACAGGAATGGATATAGACAGTGAGGAGCAACAGGAACAAACGACTAAGGAGACTGAGGTTGCCAAGCCGTTTAGCGAAACCAGCCCGTTTGACCCCACCTTCAGTGATTCAACTGTAAGTCCATTCAAGCCTGACGAAAATTTCAATGAATCATTCAAACTGGATGACCTGCCGGAATGGCTGGCAGACGCAAAAACTGGCCAAAAACCATCGACTTCTGTAAAACCCAGGATTAGAAAACCTGCGGCAGATGATGGCACTCCAAGACCTGAAAAGGGGAAACTACCTGTTTGGCTGGCGTCCAGGCGACCTGTCGAGGCTGTGGATCTGTCATCCTCTCTCGAGGAACCTGGGCAGGGTGAAGGGGTTTCGGAGGCAGACCAGAACATCGCATCCGTTGCTGCCGGCGCAGCTGTTGCTGCTATCGCTGGAAAGCCAGTTGAACTGGGAGAGGGGATAAAGATCAGTAACCGGCAGAAGACAAACGCCGCGCTGCTATCTGTTATTACAACCTCGATTGAAACCACCGAAGAGACTTCAAGATCACCAATCGCTTTGGGAAAACAAAGTATTTGGCGTTCATTATTAGCGTTAGTTTTTGTTGCAGTAGCGGTATTAGGGAGTACGATTTTTAAAGATTTTTATCTTCAACCGGAATTGTTCCCTGAAGAAGTGGTGCATACTTTTAACCTGGTAAACACCATTCCAGTAGATAAACCTGTTCTCATTGCAGGCGATTTTGAGGCAGGGTTCGCGGGCGAAATCCGCTTAACTTTTCAACCAGTTCTGGAGCACCTGATGCGCAGGGATCTTAGTTTCGCCTTAATGTCCATCAACCCTGTTGATTCAGCTTTACTGGAAGACCAGATCACCAGGGGTTTGTCTGCTGTTCCATCCTATGTCTCTGCGAAAAGAGTGGTTGATCTTGGTTATTTTCCGGGAGGAGCGATTGCCATCCAAACCATGGGAAATTCCTTCTCTAGCGCGGTGCAACTTACCGCTGACCTGGGGGCTACATCCACAAATGAAATCACCAGGAATATTCATAATCTTGCAGATTTTGGCGCAATAATTGTCATTACAGATAAATCTGAGAATGCCCGTGTTTGGATCGAACAGATCCAGCCAGGACTGGGTGATACGCCTCTGTTGCTCATCACCAGCGCCCAGGCCTCGCCGCTTATCCTGCCGTATTACAAAAGCGGTCAGGTGAATGGTCTCGTCTCCGGAATGCCTGGCGGGATGATCTACGAGCAGATTCTTGGCTCGTCTGGTAATGCAGGTAAAAATATGGCGTCAATCCAGTTGACCTTGGGATTTATGGCGTCCCTTATATTGATCGGCGGATTCGTGTGCTTGGTTTCACCAAAAATGAGCGGGGGTAAACACTAATGGCTACGGGTTTGGATTTTATTTGGGTTGCTGTCAGTTTTATCCTTACCCTCCTGGTATTCAGCTACTTCTTAGGGGATCATGCTGTTTACCGATTTGTAATGGCTTTGTTCATCGGTGTGAGTGCAGGGTACATCGCTGTTGTATTGATCTTCCAGGTGATTCTGCCCAGATTGGTGGTGCCGCTGGTATCTGGTGACCAGATGGCGTTAATCCCGCTGGTACTTTCAGGGTTGCTTTTATTAAAACTTTCACCGAAATTCTCGCGACTGGGGAACATCCCCATGGCTTACCTGGTAGGGGCTGGTGCAGCCATTGCGATCGGCGGAGCGGTAATGGGCACAATATTCGGCCAGGTTAAAGGTGCCTGGAACACGTTTCTTCCCTCTACCGGAGAATCGCCAATTCTTGCTTATCTCGAAGGCGGTTTTCTCCTTATTGGTACTTTGGCAACACTGGCATATTTCCATTTCAATGCCAGAAAGGGGAGTACCACTGGAGGAAAACGAAATCTTTTAATAGGGATTTTTGCCTGGATAGGAAAAATATTTATTGCAATTACCTTGGGGGTTGTTTTTGCCAGTGTTCTAACCGCAGCGGCAACAGCTCTCATTGAGCGTACCGATTTTGTCCTGCAAACAATTCAGTTGTTCACTGGAAAATAATAATGATGACACAATCTTTTACCGACACAAGTTCAGTTCTGGGGATTGAAATAGGGTCACAAAACACGCGGGCGGTGATGTTCGATGTTGTCGAAGGTAGTTATCATTTCCTGGCCAGCGGTGTTGCTCCATCAACTCAAAAAGCGCCCTTTTTTGATATCGGCGAAGGGATCCTGGCTGCGATAACCAAGCTTCAAATGGTAATCGGCCGCACCCTGATGGACCATGATGGGAATCTGATCATCCCTTCTCAGCGGAATGGAGAAGGAGTCGACCGTTTATTTCTTACCATTTCAGGTGGACCTGAAGTAAAGATTGCCACCTTTGGGTTGCTCAATGAAGTGACATTGGAAAGTACCAATCGATTAGCGCAAACTGTTTACGCTTGTGTGAAGGATAGCTTTGGAATTAACGATCGCCGCTCAGTTCAGGAGCAGATGAGCGCCCTGCTGGCAGCCCAGCCTGAAATTATCATTTTTGGTGGTGGCACAGACCGCGGGGCTTCGCGCTCGATCATACGAATTGCTCAAATGATCGCGCTGGTGTTGTCAACACTGCCTGCAAATAATCGCCCCGAAATCCTTTACTGTGGCAATCGGTCAGTGGCGAAACCAGTGGTTGAGATCCTCGAGAGGCAGGCAAAGGTCTCAATCGCTGAAAACATTCGTCCTACACTGGAAGAAGAAGTGCTACAAAACAGCAGTGACGAACTCGCCAAAATTGTGCTTAACGTGTGGACCAATCGAATCGAAGGATTAGGCCGGATCGCACCTTTATGTTCAGAACCCCCCTCGTTATCGAGCCAGACATACCAGCGGATGATGCGCTTTCTTGGAAAACTTTATGATCCGAACAAGGCTGTTCTTGGGATTGACCTGGGATCCGCTTACACTACGTTTTCTACCTCTAATACGAAACGATGCAACCTTACCATACTGCCCATTGGGATGGGGGATGGATTTGAAAACGTGTTGAAAAGGGTAAAAATAAGCGAGATTGAAAAATGGCTGGTCGATAGTATTCAGGAAGAAGAGCTGAAAGTCATTTTGTGGCAAAAAACGCTCACGCCGGGCAGCATTCCAGTGGATGAAAAAGGGCTGGCAATCGATCAGGCTACGGCAAGGGCTGTGCTCGAGTACGGCATGAAAGAATTGAGACGCCAATCTCTGTTGGTGGGAACCTCCTTTGAACCGATTTTCATTAGCGGTTCAACCATCACGCATGCGCCAATCCCACAGCAGATCCTGCTCACATTACTTGATGGAATACAACCAATTGGAATTACGCCATTGATCATTGACAAGCACGGGTTGCTGCCAATTCTTGGAGCGATTGCAGCTCAGAACGCGCTGCTTCCGGTGCAGGTGATGGAAACCAGCGCATTTATCAACCTGGCGACGGTAATAAATGTCGAAAGCAAGGCACCTGAAGGGGCAACAATCGTAAATGCCCGCTTAACTTACAGTTCGGGTAGTTATATGGACCTTGAGGTCAAACAGGGTTCAATTGCCACTCTGCCATTGGGATCAGGCGAAGTGGGAACGATCACCCTGAACCTGACACGTCGCACAGTGATTGAAGGGCTAATTGCGCCAGGAGAGCCATTTAAAGTCCACGGCGGCATCTGTGGTGTGGTAATTGATGCCAGAGGCAGACCACTTCCTTTCCCAAAAGATGAAAATACGAGGCGGGAACGTTATAAACGCTGGTTGTTCATGTTGGGGGCGTAATTGGTATGTTTATTGCAACTATACCTTAAGGTGAAATCATGAATGCATCAGTTGTGCAAACTCATCCCTTGATCCAGATCCGCCGGAACAGATCTTTACCAGTTCCTGGAACGGTGTTGGTGCGTATTGGTCAAAAAGTGACCACCAATGAGGTGATCGCCGAAACCGAGATGCCCTCCCAGTTTCATTACGTGGATGTGATGCGTTCGTTTGGGCTTTCAACACCCAACCAGGCAGAGCAATTGATCAACCGCAAAGTGGGTGACCAGGTTGATAAAAATGATATCCTCGCTGAAACTGGCGGCATGTTTTCGCGCATCATCCGTTCTCCGCGGGCGGGCACCATCCTATCCATCCGGAATGGACAGATGCTTGTAGAGACCGAAAAATACAAAATAACCATCAATGCGGGTTTTAATGGAAAAGTAGTGGAGCTTATTAAGGATCACGGCGCTGTCGTCGAAACCAACGGTGTGCTTATCCAGGGGATGTGGGGCAATGGAAAGACCGGTTTTGGACAACTCCATATTGATGAGCATCAGCTGGATGTTGAATTAGAATCCTCCAGCCTGGGCATCCAGAATAAGGGCATGGTGGTCTGCGCGGGTTACTGTTCCAACCCGGAACTAATCGAAGCTGCTGCAAACCTGCCGGTTGGCGGACTCATTTTTGGCTCGATTAACCCTGACCTGATCCAGGTGGCGCAAAAACAACCTTATCCGATCCTGGTGATTGAAGGGTATGGCAAGACCCTGATCAACGATTACGCACGTCGGCTGCTGGTAACGAATTCAGGACGCGAGACTTCAGTCAATGCTGTAAAATGGAATAGATGGACCGGAGAACGCCCGGAATTGATCATTTCGCTTCCTGCTGAAGGGGATGCTTATCGCGAGATCGTGGAATTAAGATTGGGGCAACTGACCAGGGTGCACACATCACCCTACACCGGTCAACTTGCAATGGTGGATAGTTTGAAAGATAGCATGACCACGCTGCCAAACCGGATTAAAACGAACGCAATTGGGTTGAAATTCTTAAATAATGAACAAGCGGCGATTCCGCTGCATAATTTTGAATTGATCGATCTGGATAACCGATATATCGGTAAATCCGAATAAGGAGGACACCATGGCACTAACCAATTTTGATGATGACCAGTTCAACCAGGAGAATCTTGGCGAGGAATTACCACCTCCCGAACTACCAAAGAAACCGTCAAACAGGAATTTCCTGATTGCCATCGGGATCGTGGGCGTGATCTTCATCCTGGCACTTATCTTATTACTTCTGCTCGGTCCAGGACTGCTTGCGAACCAGCGTGCTGCCCAGCAGGAACAGGCAGCGCAAATCAATGCTGCTAATACGGCAACTGCCATGGCTGCAACTGCGCTTGTCCAGGCGCAACAGGCGACCCTGATCGTAAAAACCACGGTAGCCCCCACTAAAACCCAGGTACCGCCAACCAAAACACCCGTTGTGGTTGTTGCTCAGGTCACCCAGGCGACCCTTGCAACGCAGGCGACAGCAGCCGCGGGAGGGTCAGGGTTAACTGCATCTGAACTTGCGACCGTTTCTGCCTTGCAGACGCAAATGGCTGCCCAGGGTGCAGCGAGTACTCCTGTCCCTACAGCCACTGCACTACCAACCTCCGGCTTTGCGGATGAAATCGGGCTGCCCATGATGGCAGGTTTAGCCATCGTGCTGGTTGCGATCATCCTCTTCAGCCGACGGCTGCGATTGTCCTCCCACTAAACAATATTTAAAACAAAACCTCCGGAGTTCATTAATTAAGAACCCCGGAGGTTGTATTTAATTATTCTTAGTGGACGCTGGCAGCGATCGTCTCTCCGTATTTTAACAGGGCTTTGACCATTTCATTGGAACGTCCTTCCGCATAGACACGCAGTACTGGCTCTGTGCCCGAAGGGCGGATCAGTAGCCAAGAATCATCAGCGAGGATGTACTTGACGCCATCAATGGTGATCACCTGGGTGATGGATTCGCCGCCGATGGATGCAGGGGGTTCCTGGACAAGTTTTTTCACCATTGATTCTTTGGCGACCGGATGCTTAAGGCGCAGGTCTGTGCGCTCATAGAACACCGGGCCAACCTCACGCTGCAGGTCTTCCACCATTTCATAGAGCGAGGTTTTTGCCATCGCCACCATTTCGATGATCAGTAATCCCATGATCGGACCATCGCCTTCGGGGATGTGCCCCTGGAAGGAAATACCCCCGGATTCCTCACCGCCAATGAGCACGTTTTCTTTCATCATGTAATCTGCGATGTGGTTAAAACCAACCGGGGTCTCATGCAAAGTCAGACCATATTTTGCCGCCAGGCGGTCGATCATTCGCGTGGTGGAAACGGTGCGCACGACCGAACCGGTCAGTTTACGGGTTTGCACCAGGTGGCGCAACGCAAGTGCCATGATTTTATGCGGGTCGACGAAATTGCCTTTTTCATCCATTGCGCCAATACGGTCGGCATCCCCGTCAGTGGCAACACCGAAATTTCCCTTGCCAGCGCCAATAGCGCCTGCCAGGGGGGTGAGGTAACGCGCGATGGGTTCTGGATGAACGCCGCCGAAACCCGGGTTCATTTCATCGCGGATTTCATAGATCTCGCAGCCGGAGCCCTGCAGAGCGCCGCGGATGACACCGCGACCCGAACCATACATTGAATCGATGACGAACCGCTGCGGATTTTCCGCGATGGCATCGAAGTTGATCAGCTTGCGTAAATGTTCATAATACGCCGGGATCGGATTGAAACGGATGATCTTGCCGGCTTCGCGCGCCTGGTCGTAATCCATCAGGTTCGGGCCGCGCCCCAGTTCTTCATTGTCGTTCAGATAAACTTCCACCCTGCGGCACTGTTCAGGAAGGGCAGAACCGCCATAAGCAGATTTGAGTTTCACTCCGTTATAACGCGGGGCGTTATGCGACGCGGTGATCATCACGCCGGCAATGGCGTTGAGGTTGCGTACCGCGTGCGAAATGGTGGGTGTCGGGGCATCCGATTGCGCCAGGTAAACGGTAAACCCGTTGGCTGCCAGTACCCGCGCCACATCAGTGGCATAGCGGTCAGAAAGGAAGCGGGTATCAAAACCGACCACCATCTTGCGCAGGTCCGGGTTATTCTCCAGCACGGTCCCATTCATCCATTTGTCTGAGGCGACCGCGTCGGCGATTGCCTGTGTCAGCGACCTGAGGTTATTGAAAGTGAAAGTGTCCGAGATTACTGCGCGCCAACCGTCTGTTCCAAAATGGATTGTCATTGTTCACTCCGTAATTGTGGTTATTTTGGGATTACCAGTTGGGAACTGGTGTAGCTGTTACCAGCAGATTGCGTAAGATCCAGCCTTCACGACCGTCTGAAAGGATTACGTGTGCCCATACATAATTGTCAACGAGTTGTGTGTCAGGCAGGACTTCGACAATCGCGTCGTTTAATAAGGAAGTCAATTGCGCGCCGTTGAGCCCCGGCTCTTTGCGCACGAACACTCCGGAATACTTCTCACTGTACACTTTTGCCCATATCGGTGTGGGTTTGGGGGTAATGGTCACCGTGGCAGTGGGTGAGGGAACAAGCGTATTGGTCGGGGATCCCTGTAAGGTTGGCGTTTCAATAATCTCGCTGGCTGACGGGCTTGGAGTGGGGGTCGGCGTGGAGGTATACAGCAACACTGTATTCGGTGCCTGGGTGATCGGCTTTCCGGGAGTGCGTGTGACGAAAGGTGCGATCTGGCGTTCAACCGCAGAACCCAGTGCGCTGGTGATCACCAGGGCATATACGCCGGCTCCGATCAGGGCTGCGGTCAGTATGAAACCAAAGAAAGTGAATGGGCGTAGCTTGAGGATAATGAGGACGATTGCGCCTACAAGCAATACCCAGAAGAGATGAACTCCGGCAACATTGAGTGCCTGCGGGAAAAGACCCTCTACCTTACTGGTGAGGCCGAAACCGGCCACACCAACCGGGAGGTAGATCTCGTAAGCCAACGCTACGCTGGCGACCAGTGAACGCTGCTTGGGAACACGCACTGTCAGGTAAATCGCCAGGGCAGCCCCGATGGTCAACAACAGAAAATCCGGAACGGTGAAACGGGTATGGTACATTGCCTGCTGGATGGTAAGGTTTACCATCAGGTGTGAGATCCAGCCGCTGAGCATGCCGCAGAAGAAGACGATGGCGGCTCCAAGGGTGAGACTCAGCAGCGATTGCACGAAGAACCTGACCGAGCCAACCGAGGTTGAGAACCCAAGTGCCACTACTGGAGCCATGAAGGGGGATATCAGCGCAGCCAGAACGTAAATAGCCGGGTTGTCAAAAAGGATTGCGGCTCCCAAAACCAGCCCTGCCAGGAGTGAAATTACAAAGAAATCCAGGCTCGGGTTTAGACGCTTGGCTATCTCATTCAGGTAGGCGGCCCGCTCCGATTTGCCGGTGGGAACCAGCAAGCGGCGCCTGCGGCGCCGTCTATCGGCATCAATGTGACTGGTTTCAAAATCGGGGGTGGGTTGATCCATGAGGATGGGGTAATTTTACTCCAATAAAAATGATCCGTCAGAAGCTGACTTCCTAATTATAATACACTGAAAATGATGAAAGTTTAGGAACGATTTAGATGGTAAAGAATAAATTATTTTTTGTGATTGTGACGATGCTAATGGTGGTGGTCCTTGCCGCGTGTTCCAAACCGACCGCGACAATTGTTAACCCAACCTCTGCACCCACCGAAACCACCGCATCTCCCACCCAAACCGCGACCCCTGCCCGCCTGCTGCTGGTTGACCCCGCTGCTGTTGCCGCAGGAGAGGTAAGCTCAGCGCTACAAACCTTTGCCGCTGCGAATGGGTTAACCTACCTGGAAAATGCCGACCTTTCGGTCGATCTCACCGGGGTTAAAGTAGCGGTGGTGTTTGGGGATGCAGTTGTTTACAAGGAACAAGCTGCCGCCAACAGTGGCACGCAATTTGTTTTTATTGGCACGACCAGTGAGACCGCGGCTGGAAATATCAGCCTGGTCAGGGAACGACCGGAGGATTTGGCATTCCTGGCGGGCTACCTGGCAAGCCTGGTGGCAGAGGATTGGCGTTCCGGCGGATTGATATCATCAAATTCACTGCCCGTTGAAACCATTGGCAACGCTTTTTACAATGGGGGAAAATACATCTGCTCTTACTGCCTGCCTGTATATCCGCCTTACCCTCCTTATACAGATCTCTACCCCCCATACTCTCCCATCTATCTTGATGTAAGTGGAAAAGCCGCACCGGATATGATCACAGATGTTTCTACCCTGGCGCAGTACAAGTTGGATACCCTTTTCGTCACAGCCCAGGCTGACCTGCCTGTGGTGTTGGATGCAGCGGAGACTGCGGGAATGTACCTTATTGGCGAGAACCCCCTTTCAACCAACGCCGCGCGCTATGCAGCCATCCTCGGTTATGAGGTGAAACCTGCTCTCGAAGCCATGCTTCCGCAGTTGCTGGCGGGGCAGGGCGGGCAAACCTCGGTGGCGAAAGTGGTGCTGGCTGCCGTGAATAACAGCCAAAAGATCTCCCCCGCGCGGCAGGCATTGTTTAACTCTGCTGCTGATTCCCTGGCTGTTGATGAGATCATCCCGTTGAGTGTACCCTAGCGATTGTTTTTTGGATCTTAGTTCTGGGATTTTTTTATCAATTATCCTCACCCCACCCCCTCTCCAACTGGAGAGGGGTGCAGGGGTGAGGTTTTCTTAACCTTTTACTTTTCTTTTGTCCCCATGAACTCTGGCGCGGTGGCGCTGCCGGCAGCACTGATGCCCTCGCGTTTGAAGACCTTTGCCAGCGTCATGAATAGTATCCTGATATCCAGCCAGAAGCTGCGGTGGTCAACATACCACACGTCGAGGGCGAACTTCTCCTCCCAGGAGAGCGCGTTGCGCCCGTTCACCTGCGCCCAGCCGGTAATGCCGGGCAGCACTTCATGGCGGCGCGCTTGCTCGGGGGTGTAACGCTCAAGATATTGCACTAAAAGCGGGCGCGGTCCCACCAGGCTCATCTCGCCTTTGAGCACGTTAAAGAACTCGGGCAGCTCGTCCAGGCTGGAGGAGCGCAGGAAGCGCCCGAAGCGGGTAAGGCGCTGCTCATCGGGCAGCAGGTTACCCTGTTCATCGCGCAGGTCGCGCATGGTGCGGAACTTGTAGAGCCTGAAGAGCCTGCTGTGCAGCCCCGGGCGCTCCTGGCTGAAGATCACCGGCCAGCCGAGGAAGAGCCAGACGAGCAGGAAAATTACCAGTAAAACAGGTAAGAGGATTACCAACAGGATGAAACTGCCAAGTAAGTCGAGAAAGCGTTTAAAGAAAAGGTTCATCACAAATTTTTCCTAATTGATTGTACCAAACCTGCCCGGCTAATTTTCTGCCATGGAGAATAAGTTATAATCATCGCATCGTTTTGCCCGGGAGCCACCTATGCACATCTCCATAAAATACTACGCGGTCTGACATTAACCCAAAATAGCTGCCGGGCGGTTTGAGGCCGGCGAGATGCAGGCGCTGGTACGTAAATTTATCGAGGAAGGTTAACATGGCATCAAAAAAGGAACGCGTTTTTTCAGGCGCACGCCCCACCGGGCGGCAGCACATTGGCAATTACTTTGGCGCAATCAGCAATTACGTAAAGCTGCAGGAGGAGTACGACTGCATTTACTGCATCGTGGATATCCACGCGCTCACCACGCTTGAAACCACCCACGAACTGCGCCAGAACACGCTCGAAATGGCCTGGGACTGGCTGGCTGCCGGCATGGACCCGCAGAAATCCATCATCTTCGTGCAGTCGCTGGTACCGCAGGTGACAGAACTGCATACCCTCCTCTCGATGGTCACGCCGCTGGGAAAGCTCACCGACCTGCCGACCTTCAAGGAAAAAGTACGCGAGAACCCGCACAACGTCAATTACGGGCTGGTGGGGTACCCGGTGCTCATGTCCGCGGATATCCTGCTCTATAAAGCCACCCTGGTGCCGGTAGGGGTTGACCAGTCTTCACACATTGAATTTGCCCGCGAGGCGGTGCGTTCATTCAATTATCGCTACAATACCAGCGTCCTGCTTGAGCCGAAGGCAAAATACACCGAGTTCCCAAAGGTGATGGGCATCGACGGCGTCAACAAGATGAGCAAGAGCCTGAACAATGACATCGAAATTGCCGCCACCGCCGATGAAACCAGCGCGCGCGTGATGCAAATGGTCACCGACCCTGCCCGCCAGCGCCGCAGCGACCCCGGCAACCCGGATGTGTGCAACGTCTTTTCCATGCACAAGATTTTCACCCCCGCTGAAAAGGTGGCGGAGATCAACGTCGAATGCCGCCGTGCCGGCATCGGCTGCGTGGACTGTAAGAAACTGATGGCAGCGAATATGAACGCTTATTTTGCCCCCATCCGCGCCAAACGCGCTGAACTGGCAAAGGATGTGGATTCCACCTGGGATATGCTGCGTGACGGCGCCAGGCGGGCTTCCGCCATCGCTGAAGCCACCATGGTGGAAGTGCGCCAGGCGATCGACCTGCCCAGGCATTAATCGTCCAAATACATTGGAGATCTCATGCGCGCAATCATCCAGCGGGTGAACAGCAGCCAGGTGATCGTGGAAGGTAAAACCCTTGCCGATATCGGCAAAGGGATGCTGATCCTGCTGGGTATTGGTCCAGAGGATGACAAATCCAAATCCACAGCGATGGCGAAGAAACTGGCTCAATTGCGTATCTTCGAGGATGACCAGGGAAAAATGAACCTGTCGCTGCTGGATACCGGCGGCGCGGCCATCGTGGTCTCACAATTCACCCTGTTCGCTGACACCCGCAAAGGCAACCGCCCCTCATTCGTTGGGGCTGCTGCTCCTGATAAAGCCTCCCCGCTGGTGGATCATTTTGTAGGTGAACTGCGGAAACTTGGCGTTCCCACCCAAACCGGGGAATTTGGGGCGCATATGCTGGTGAACCTGCAAAATGACGGCCCGGTTACGATCTGGATGGAGATGTAGGCGGGGTTAATTGCCATAACCAGGCGTCCAATTGGACGCCGCTGGCTCCTGCTTTCAGTGCTTCTTCCCCCTGCTCAAAACTGAAAATCCCGCTTCCCACAATCAACGGGACACCATAGTCTTTGCTGTGGTGCAATTTCTCCAGCAGTTGGGGAAACAATGCCGGTCCGTACAGCTGTCCATTGGTCATTATCCCATTGTTGACCAGGTTTCCCCGCGGCGCGGAGAGGACGATGCCGGCAACGGTATACATCCGCATCTGGTCCAGCCAGCGCTCCCAGGGGGAGAGGAAAGGTACACAGAGGTAGACGGGTAGTTCGCCCAGCGAAGTTTTTAGGATTTCCTCAACAAGCGAATGTTCAGCGTTGCCCGGCAATGCAATTTCAATTGCGCCGATGTTATCCAGGTTTTCGAGTAGCCGCACCATTTGCCGGCATTCATACCCGCTTTTGGGGAGAAGGTGCGGCCAGACCGGAATCTTCAACCTGCCCCATTTGGACGCGAAATGCTTTACGGTTTTTATGAATCCATCATTGGGTGATCCAGTATGAAGCAGGAACCCACCCGGGTATTCTACCAGGCAGCGGTCAGCGGCTGGTTTTCTGGCTTGCCAGCTGATCACTGGCGTGACAAAGCAACCTGACTTATCTGAAAGGATGCTAGTTGAGGGTGGGAGAGTACCGGAGAACCCGGCAGCATTCATCCAGTTGGAGGTTGTACCGGGCAGCAGGGATTCGTCACTCATTGAATAATTCCCCATACTGGAAAACCGGTCCATCTTTGCAAGCAAGTTTCCAGCCGTGTTGCATATCAACTGCGCAGACGCCGCATTGTGCGTTGCCGCACACAAATGGCGCGTCAACCATCACTTCAACTTTGCTCCGGTCAGCGGTGCTGATGGGCAGGATCCCCGGCAAAATGGCAATTTGCGCCTGGGGAACCGCGATGGCGCAGTCCTCCGACCAGGCGAAAGCATCCTTGAGTTCGGATTTCTTCAGGATTTCTACCTGCAGCGGAAGATCTATTGATAATTCATCAGCAATCCAAACCACATCTGAGCCTTGATCCAGGACAGCTACAGCCAGGGAATATAATCTCTCTTCCAGGTTTTTCTCCATGGCGAAAATGGCCAATCGGCTGCTTTTCAGGCAGTGGGTGAAACCCCTCCCATATGGTCCCTGGAGAAGCAGGGGATTGCCTGGTTGCCAGGCGGGTTGGATCTTTCCACACAACACCATACCATCCTTATTTTCTGAAAAGGGAAACAATGGAAGAGGAAGGACCTGTGAGGAACCCTCCACGAAAGCGAGGTAATACTGACCCGGCAGGGTGTGTGCAGGTAGAGTTGGAGCAATACAAATCCGTGCTCCGCTATCATTTTTTGAGACCTCGTAGATGGAGGAAGAATAGGTTTTCATTCATCTTAATTATAGTCAAGACAGTAATGGGACAGGAAAAAATGTTAATACATCTTTAACCAATTTTCGCTCAAAAAAACCGTATACTATTGAGGATAGACGTGTTAGTCCGAATTGATATAAAAAGAGGAGAGTTATGAACATCGCCAGTTTATTACAAGGAATCTCTGTTTTTGTGTGGCTCATTTTAATCGGCATCATCGCCCTGGTAGTACTAAGGGCTGCAAGGAAGTCACCGATGAAAAACGGGAAGACCCTGGTCATCATCTTCCTGGTCGTGGCAATCGTGTTGACTGCGGTAAGCGCAGGGCTCGTTTTTATCAATCCTGAAGAACGGGGGGTGGTGATCTCGGCTTTTTCCCCGCAGGGCTACCGCAGCGAGGCTTTGCAGCCGGGTCTGAATTGGATTATCCCGTTTGCTGAAAATGTGGTGATCTATCCGATCTCGCGGCAAACCTACACCATGTCGATTGCCTCCTCCGAAGGGGCGGTCCAGGGCGATGATTCCATCGCAGCCAGGACATTTGATGGACAGGAGATCTATGTTGACGCATCCATCATCTTCTCCATTGACCCAACTAAAGTGGTCCAGGTTCACATCCAATGGCAAGACCGATATACAGATCTTGTACGCGCTCAGGCACGTGGTATCATCCGCGACGCAGTATCGCAGTACCGTGTAGAAGAGGTGGTATCCACAAAGCGTTTCGAACTTGTGCAAAGAATTACCGAAGCGATGCGGGCAAAGGTGGAAGATAACGGTTTAATTCTGGATGATTTTGTATTACGCAACATTGCTTTTTCAACTGAATATGCCGCCTCTGTGGAACAGAAACAGATTGCAGAACAACAGGCGCAGCAAGCCAAGTTCGTTATCGAACAAAAGAAGAACGAAGCAGAGCAGGCGCGCGAAGTGGCCAAAGGTCTCGCGGATGCCGCGGTGACCAAAGCCCAGGGTGAAGCAGATGCCCGCTTGATCCAGGCAGAGGCTGAGGCGAAAGCCCTGCTCATGATCGCCGATGTGATCAAGCAGAACCCGGCTATACTCACCTACCAGTACATCACAAAGCTTTCTCCCAACGTACAGGTGATGCTGGTACCCAGTGAATCTCCATTCCTATTCACCATCCCGGGGCTGAATCAAACGTTTGGACAATAAACAGAGAGTTTAATCAGGCAGGGAAGAGATTCCCTGTCGTTTTTATAGTTTTAATTAGGTAGGGGCGATTCATCCCGCAAGGGGACGCAACAGTCGCGTGAATCGCCCCTTAAGTTTAATTAAAGGTCGAGGTTATAATACATTTTATGGACTCGATGGAGAAAAAACCTTCAGGTAAGATTATCAGGCTCACCAGCCTCTCCAATTGCGCGGGTTGAGCTTCCAAGCTCAACGCGGATATGCTGGCGCAGGTGCTGCGCCCACTTGGAGAAATCTTTGATCAACAGAGTTATCCCGACCTGCTGGTTGGTTTGAACGCGCCTGATGATGCCGCGGTCTGGAAACTGGATAACCAGCGCGGGCTGGTGTTGACAACTGATTTTTTCACCCCGGTGGTGGATGATCCTTTCGATTACGGGCGTATTGCTGCAGCGAATGCCCTTTCGGATATATATGCCATGGGAGGCACACCCTTCCTGGCGCTGAACATTGCCGCGCTTCCCCCGGACCTTGACATTGATATCTCTACCCAGATTATTAGGGGCGGAGCAGAAATGGCAAAAAAGGCGGGTGTGGTCATTGCCGGCGGGCATACGGTGCAGGACAAAGAACCCAAGTATGGGTTGGTAGTTGCCGGATTTGTAACGCTCAACAAGATGTTCACCAAAGCCGGCGCCAACCCCGGGGATGTGATCTATATCACCAAACCAATCGGTTTTGGGACGATTACGACAGCGTTGAAACAGGAGAAGGCGGACCCGCTCGACCTGGCGAAAGCCGTGAGGTGGATGACCACGTTAAATGACATTGCCAGTTGGTCCGGTCGTAAAGCTAGTGTTTGCTGCGCCACCGATATTTCTGGTTATTCCCTGATTGGACATGCAACCGAGGTTGCACAGGCAAGCCGAGTACAACTGCAATTTGAGCTGGCTAAAATCCCCATCCTTCAGGAAGCACAAAAATACGCTGAACAGATGATCTTTCCGGGTGGAGCATATGATAACCAGTTTCATTATGAATCCTATGTGAGTTACGAATGCCCGATCACAGACTCCCAACGGATGTTGCTTTACGACCCCCAGACCAGCGGCGGACTGTTGTTGATCATCCCTGCTCAAAATGCAACCGCCTTCGAGCAGGAGATGCTGCAACAGAACCAGGCTTTCTGGAAAGTCGGTGAGGTTGTTGCCGGCAGCGGTATCCGCATTTATTAGCTCTCCAAATTATCTCAATCTGAATGTAAAATACACCCATGCCTGTTACTGAACATATTCAGGGAATTTTGGCCACACTTCCCCCCAAACCGGGTTGCTATATCATGCGCAATAGCACCGGAGAGGTTATTTACGTTGGCAAGGCGATCAACCTGCGCAACCGGGTTCGCTCCTATTTCCAGGATCGCGTTGACCAGGAACGAAAGGTGATCAAGTTGGTGGAACAGATCGAAGACCTCGAGTGGATCGTGGTTGGCTCAGAGCTTGAAGCCCTGATCCTGGAAATGAACTTGATCAAGAAATATCGCCCGCGTTTTAACGTTAGGCTTAAGGATGATAAACGCTATCCTTACATCAAAGTTCACCTGGGGCAGCCATTTCCCAAGGTAACTGTCACCCGCCAGATGGTCAAAGACGGGGCGCGCTATTTTGGTCCTTATACCAGCGTCTGGGCGGTTCACCAAACCCTTGAGCTCTTGCGGCGTATCTTCCCATACCTTACCTGTGATCGCGAAATTACAGGTAAGGATGCCCGTCCCTGCCTGTATTACGATATTAAACTTTGCGCGGGACCCTGTATTGGGGCGATCGACCAGAAAGGTTACCTCCAGTTAATTACCGACTTGTGTTCCTTCCTGGATGGTCACACTGACCCCATTGTGTCCCGTTTACAGCAGGAGATGACTGCCGCAGCAGAGGCGCTGAAGTTTGAAAAAGCCGCGGTTATCCGCGACCAGTTGAATTCCATTGAGAGAGTCGTTGAAAAGCAAAAAGTGATCTCCAGCGATCAAAGCGATTCAGATGTGTTGGCACTGGCGCGCGCGGATGGTGAAGCTTGCGTACAAATTTTTTTCATCCGTAATGGCAAACTCATGGGGCGGGAGTACTTTGTCCTCGAAGGCACCGAGGAGATCGCGGATGCGGATGTGATCGGTGAATTTCTCAAGCAGTTTTACAGTGAGGCTGCGACGATTCCTGACAAAGTCCTACTTCCAAATGAAGTGGAAGAAGCGCTTATCATCAACCAGTGGCTCAACAGTCGCAAGGGAGGGAACAAAGTCGAGCTGCTTGTGCCAAAATCCGGCGCGAATTCCGACCTGGTTGCGATGGCGACAGAGAACGCGGTAGAAACGCTCCAGGCATTAAAGAGCCAGTGGCAGGCAGACAAGAATAAACAAACCGAAGCCCTGGCGGAGTTGCAGCGAGCGCTTAATCTTCCGGAACCGCCCAATCGCATCGAGTGTTACGACATCTCCAACACCCAGGGCATGGCGTCAGTTGGCAGCATGGTGGTCTTCGAGCAGGGAACGCCCAGCCGCGGCATGTACAGGCATTTCAATATCAAGAGCGTCACCGGACCGGACGACTTTTCAAGCATGGAGGAAGTGTTGGCGAGGCGCTTCAAGCGCTGGCAGAGCGCACAGGAATCCCAGCAGGTTGGGGTCAAACCGGATGTGTCGTTTTCGGTTCTGCCAGATCTATTGATCGTGGATGGCGGCAAGGGTCAACTAGGAAGAGCAATGAAAGTGCTGGAGCAGTTCTCTCTGGCTGATAAAGTTCCGGTGATGGGATTGGCCAAGCAGCAGGAGGAGATTTTCCGCCCGGACAGCACAGACTCCATTATCCTGCCCAAGCATTCACAGGGGTTTTACCTCATCCAGCGTGTACGCGATGAAGCGCATCGCTTTGCCATCACCGCTCACCGGAAAGCCCGTGGCAAGATTGGCATTGCTTCGCGTCTGGATGCCATCCCGGGAATCGGACCGAATCGCCGCAAAGCGTTGTTGGAGAAATTTGGCGATATCGAGGGGATCAAGATGGCATCACTAGAGGAACTCATTGAGGTCCAGGGGATTACAGAAGAGATTGCCCAGGCTATAAGGTCAGGGCTAGAATAAAAAAACCGCTTTCGAGTCGAAAGCGGTCGAGAAAATCTTACGGGCCGGTTACCACCGGATAACCTGCTTGTATCCAGGCATTCATTCCCCCGTCGACACTGGTCACTTGAGTATAGCTTGCGTTGCGCAGTTGGTCACGCGCCTGGGCGCTGCGGTTGCCGGTTCGGCAGATCACCAGGATTGTTTTATCGCTTGGGACCTCTGTCATTCTTGACGCCAATTGACCCAGCGGGATCAATATTGCGCCTTCGATATGGCCCGCATCCCATTCTGATTGTTCGCGGACATCAAGCAGGAATGAACCCGCGGAAAAAAGTTCCGCGGCTTCTGAGACACTGACTGTCTCTGCAATTTGATTTTGTTGCAGTTCTTTTGGTAGTAACTTGACTGTAAGCCATACCATTAACCCGACTACCAGTATTGCGATTGCATAGAGTAAGAATGTTCTCTTCATGATCCGCCTTTGATGTTGATAACAGGGATGATTTTACCGCAAATAAACATAATTATGACCCGTATTTCTCAGCCAGTAACTCCACCCCTTCGATCAATGAGCTTGTAATCCCGGGTTCCAGGATGGAGTGACCGGCGGCAGGGATGATATTGAGCACGCAGTTTGAAACCGTGCGGGATAATTTGTAGGCTGTCACCGCAGGACAGATGACATCATAACGCCCCTGGGCGATCCACATCGGCAGGTTGCTAATTCGTGAAATGTTATCAAGCAAATAAGTATCTGAAGGGAAAAACAGTCTTTTAACCATGTAATGACATTCAATGCGGGCAAAGGCGATGATATTCTCGTCCTCGTCTTCTTTTGGGGGACGCGGGATCAGGCGGATGATCGAATCCTCCCAGGCGCACCATCGTCTGGCATATTTCAGGCGGATTTCGTGATCCGGTGATGTCAATCTGCGGTAATAAGCGTTGACCAGGTCATCCTGCTCTTCAACAGGGATGGGATTAATAAAAGCTTCCCATTCATCGGGATAGATGCGCGATGCGCCATCCTTATAAAGCCAATCCAGTTCACTTTGAGCACCAAGGAAGATGCCACGCATTACCAAACCTGCAGCTCGCTCCGGGTGATGAATGGCATAAGTGAGTGCCAGTGTACTGCCCCAGGACCCGCCAAAGACGAACCAGCGGTCTATCCCCAGGTACTCCCGCAGTTTTTCAATATCCTCCATCACGGTCCAGGTGTCGTTTTCTTCCAACTCTCCCAGCGGATGGCTTTTGGGGGCGCCTCGTTGAGAAAAAATGACCGCATGGAATCGCTCTGGATTAAAATAGGTCCGGTAAACTGGTTGCGCGCCAACTCCCGGACCTCCGTGCAGGAAAACAACCGGAATCCCCGCTGGATTCCCTACTTCCTCAAAATATAAGCGGTGTATACCTGACACAGCCAGCTGCCCGGTATTGAATGGTTCGATCAGTGGGTATGGTTCATGCATCGGAATTATTCCTTATCATTTATTATAGGAGGTTTATCCATTTAATTGTTTGACAATAGCACTTTTGATGAATAAAATGATATTATCTAGTAGACGAGGGAAAAATATTGAAAAAGTGGCAGGATAAATTTGTCATTGGATTAACCGGAAATATTGGAACCGGTAAAAGCGTGGTCAGGCGCATGCTTGAGCATCTTGGCGCTTATGGTATTGATGCAGATGCACTTTCTCACCGGGCCATGCAAAAAGGTGCACCGGCTTATGAGCCAATCGTTGAAGTATTTGGAAGGTACGTGCTGGATGCAGATGGCGAGATCGACCGCGGTAAACTGGGTCGGCTGGTTTTTTCAGACCCTGATGCCCTTGCCCAATTGGAGAAAATCATCCACCCGATGGTTGAACAGGCGGTTGATCTGATAATCAGACGCTCATCTCAGAAAGTGATCGTGATCGAGGCCATCAAACTTCTTGAATCCAATCTTGCAGACTACTGCGACAATATTTGGGTGGTCTACTCACCTCCTGAAATTCAACTTCACCGGCTGACGAACCTTCGCGGCATGCACGAAAAAGACGCTCGACAGCGCCTGGCATCGCAGATCCCGCAGGAAAACCGGCTGGCGCGGGCATCTGTGGTGATAAAAAATGTTTCAACTTTCGAAGATACTTGGCGACAGGTAACAACTGCCTGGCAAAGGCATGTACCACAGGGCGATGTCATCACTATTACCTCATCTCAGCCAGTTCATCTTCCGCTGGGTGAGGTAAATGTGATACGGGCGACACCGCGCCAGGCTGATGAAGTTAAAGAAGTGTTCAACACACTTGGCGGACCTAATAAAGACATTACTCACGACGAGGTTATGGCGGCTTTTGGTGAAAAAGCGTTCATGCTCCTTAAGGTTGAAAAATCTATCATGGGAATTTTAGGCTGGCAGGTCGAAAATCTGGTATCCCGGACGATTGATATCCTGCTTGATCCCGTGCTGCCGCCGGCTCAGTATCTTCCAATCATGATCCGTGAAATGGAACGAGCTGCGGGAAACCTGCAGTGCGAGGCTTCTTTGATTTTTGCCCCCAATAACCTTGCCATGCATGATGCATTATGGAAATCATTGGGTTATGAACAAAAAACACCGGCTCAACTCGGCGCTCGTGCCTGGCAGGATGCCGCCGAAGAACTTTTAAGCCCGAATGCTGTTTTATTCTTTAAGCAATTACGGATTGATCGCGTCCTGCGACCAATTTAGGTAAAAAAGGTAAAACCACCATTGTCTGAACTCCTGAACGAGATCGTATATTTATTCCAAAGGCTCACCTGGATGAGTATACTTGACATTTTCCTGGTGGCGCTCGTGGTTTATGCAGTCTTCCTTCTTCTGCGTGACACCCAGGTAATGGTGTTATTGCGCGGTGTGATCATCATCATTATCCTGCTGGCTTTGCTTTTCACGTTGATCGACTTGCCAGCCTTTTCGTATTTGCTTCGCACGATCGTCCCTGCATTGCTTTTTGCCATCCCAGTCATTTTTGCTCCTGAAATCCGCCGGGGTCTGGAGAAACTTGGCAGAGCCGGGTCAACACAGCTCCTAGTGCCGAAATCAACCAACCAGATGCAGTCGCTTGAACAAACGATCCATGCCATTGTCACTGCGTGCTCGCGGTTATCCGCCAGGGAACATGGTGCTTTGATCATCCTTCAACGTGGTGACAGCCTGGAAGATTTTGCACGTACTGGTGTGCGTTTAAACGCAGCAGTGACACCTGAACTTTTATTGCAAATCTTTTATCCGAATACCCCCCTTCATGATGGCGCAGTGATCATTAACAACAATCAGATTGTCGCCGGAGCCTGTGTGATGCCTCTCTCCGCCAGCGGTATTCTCACCCGTTCACCCGAACGCCAGATGGGACTGCGTCACCGCGCTGCGCTGGGATCCAGTGAAGCCACCGACGCGATTGCTGTGGTGGTTTCAGAGGAGTCCGGTTCGATTTCCATTGCCCACAATGGCAGGATGATTCGACGCCTGGATAGCGAGCGGTTGGAAAACATCCTGCTGGCGTTTTACAGACCGAATGAACGTGAGAAACAACATGGCCTTTTTGGATTGTTCATCGACCGCCTAAGACGTAAAGACCAGGAGCAGCGCTAATGGAGAAACTTCGCTCCTTCACGAAAACACTTCCCAGTTTATTAACAGCCCTTTTGCTGGCGATAACAGTTTGGGTGATGGCAATTAACGCCTCAGATCCTTCGGTTGAAAAGGCTTTTCCCAACCCGGTTGTCATCGAAGTGATTGGTCAATCTCCTGAGACTGTGATCATCACTGACTTGCCTGAAAATGTTGCCATTATCTTGCGGGCACCAACATCTATTTGGAACAGACTTATCGAGGAAAAAGCCCCGGTGCGCGCATTTGTAGACCTGGCCGGGTTAGGAGTTGGCCCCCACACTGTTCCGGTGCAGATTCAGATCGGTACCAAACCAGTGGAGATCATCACTTACAATCCGCGTTCAGTTGCTCTTGAAATTGAACCCCTGTTAACCGAAACCAGGGATATCCGGGTGATCTTTCAGGGAAGCCTGCCGGTTGGTTTTCAGGCAGATGAACCGGTTTTGTCGCCTGTAGCGGTTACCATCAGTGGGGCAGAGTCCGTTGTCCAGAAGGTTTCTGAGGTTCGCGCCGTGGTTAAATTGACCGATGTCAAAGCAAGCATTAACCAGAGTATCCAACTCGTGGCGGTCAATTCCAATGGTCAGGTGGTCAATGGTGTTGGCATTTCACCGGAAAAGGTGAGCTATACACAACAGATAGTTGAACGTGGCGGGTACCGAAATGTTGTGGTTAAGGTGGTGACTTCCGGTAACGTCCCCAGTGGGTACAAGTTGACCAATCTTTCGTTGTTCCCTCCAACGGTTACAGTCTATGCCAATGACCCGCTTCTGGTTGATAGCCTGCCGGGGTATATTGAAACCTTACCCATCGACCTTAATGGCAAGAATTCCAATTTTGACCAGCGTATCGCTCTAAACCTGCCATTTGGCGTGCAGGCGATTGAAACAGACCAGGTAACAGTGAATGTTGGCATTGCTCCAGTGGAAAGCAGTATCTCCCTGGAGAATGTAGTGGTTGAAGCAACTGGTGTTTCAACCGGCCGCACAGTAATCATCGAACCGGAAAAGGTCAATGTCGTAATTTCCGGGCCTGTGATCGTGCTTCAAGCGTTGAAGGCATCTGATGTCAGGGTTTTAATGGACCTGACCGGTATGGTTCCTGGAAAATTCACAGTTGAGCCTTCGGTTACATTAAATATTCCCGGGCTAACCATCTCAAGTTACACACCCACCACCTTTGTCATCCAGATCAAGTAACATCGGGTATTGTCGTTACACTTAATGCCCTGGTTGTAGGGTAAAATTGGTCTGACTGGAATATTTGGATGACTAAACCTGTAGTTGCGCTTGTTGGACGTCCTAATGTCGGAAAAAGCACCCTCTTCAATCGCCTATGCGGTGAAATGACCGCTATCGTCGATGACACTCCCGGTACGACCCGTGACAGATTATTTGGCGAAGGAGAATGGACTGGCGTTGTTTTTGACGTTGTCGATACCGGCGGAATCGATCCTTCTGAAACCAAAAACAAGATACCCCTTTCGATTGGTTCGGCTGATTTTATCAATGAAATTCGTTCACAAGCCTTGATCGCCATTTCTGAAGCGGATATCGTTCTATTTCTCGTGGATGCCATCAGCGGTGTCACCCCTGCTGATGTGGAAGTGGCGCAGATTCTACGACGTTCGCAAAAAATTGTCGATAAAGTGGCTATGCCCCCCATATTCCTGGTCGTGAATAAGGCAGACAGCGTAAAACAGCGGAATACGGTCAATGAGTTTTATGAATTAGGTCTGGGTGATCCTTACCCGATCTCAGCCATCCACGGTACTGGCACCGGAGACCTGTTGGATGCGCTGGTGGCGGCTTTTCCTGAAAAAGAACCTGAGCAGGATGATGATTCAGTAAAAATCGCCATTGTTGGCAGACCCAATGTTGGAAAATCGAGTTTGTTAAATCGTCTCGCTGGCGAGGAACGGGCAATTGTCAGCCCGATTGCCGGCACGACGCGCGATGCTATCGATACCAAACTGGATTACGAGGGAGTACCGGTAACGCTGATCGATACTGCGGGTATCCGCAGGCGCGGCAAGGTGGATCCCGGCGTGGAGAAATTTAGCGTGGTGCGTTCCATGCGAGCCATTGAGCGTTGCGATGTTGCCATCCTGATGATCGATGCAGTCGAAGGTATTTCTGCCCAGGAAGCGCATATCGCTGGGTACGTCAAAGATGAATGGAAGAGCTGCATCGTGGTGGTTAACAAATGGGATGCAGTTGAGAAAGACAATTTCACGATGCTGGATTTCACAGCCCGGGTCCGCGCTGAATTAAACTTTGTTGACTATGTTCCCATTCTTTTTATTTCTGCCAAAACCGGGCAGCGGGTTGACCAGGTGATGCCGCTTGCGCTAAAGGTCCAGGAGGAACGACTCGCCCATGTGTCTACTGGTCCTTTAAATCGGATTCTTCAAAAGGCACAGGAGACTCATTCGCCGACTTCGAAGACCGGCACTTCAATCAAACTGTACTATGGAACCCAGGTGCGCACTGACCCTCCCACTTTTATGATCTATTGCAATAATCCCAAACTGGCGCATTTTACGTACATGCGCTTTCTTGAAAACCAGATTCGGCTGGAATATCCTTTTACCGGAACCCCCATCCGCCTGGTTCTTAAACCCCGAAGTGAATAGGAAGCAATTTCATTGAAATGAGTGATACACCAATCCAAACTCCTGAAATCATTGATGACGTTCAGCAATCCGGGCAGTCACAAAAGAATGTCCTGCGCGGGGTATTAGTTGAGATTCTGCAAACATTAGTTTTGGCAGTTGTGCTCTATTTTGCCATTGACGCTGTTTTTGCCAGGGTACGCGTGATCAATATCAGCATGCAGCCGACTTTTTACGAAGGTGATGTTCTCCTGGTTAATAAACTGGCTTATAAATTAGGATCAATTCACACCGGGGACGTGGTGATCTTCCATAACCCGAATTTCCTTGAAGAAGATTACATAAAACGCTTGATCGGAAAACCGGGAGACATTGTTAGGGCTGAGGGAGGCGTCATTTCAGTTAACGGCATTCCATTGGATGAACCTTATATTGCGCAACCTCCCAATTACAGCGGGGAATGGGAGGTACCTGGCGGTTCTGTTTTTGTCCTGGGCGATAACCGCAATAGTTCCTCCGATTCTCACAGTTGGGGATTCGTACCAGTGGAAGACCTGGTTGGTAAAGCGCTGGTTATTTATTGGCCAATCGATGCGGTTAAAGTTATCCCTCAGCCAAAATACCC